>DHEX01000092.1:32277-32584 GCA_002400085.1 Clostridiaceae bacterium UBA4839
CATTATCAAATACAGAATACTGCTTTGTTGCAGAAACAACTCCTATTGGTATTGCAATTAATATGCTTAATATAAACGCAGTAAGTGAAAGATAAAAAGAGTTCCAAACATAAGTATGAATTACCTCCGAAACAGGTTGTTTATAATAAAATGATTCACCTAAATCTCCATGAAGCAAGCCCTTTGCCCAGTAACCATACTGAACCCAAACAGGCTCATCTAAATGAAGCTGATGTCTTATTTCTGCTTTTCTTTCTGCTGACATTTTGGGATCTATATTCCCTGATAATGCATCTCCAGGAGCCAG
>DHEX01000092.1:32621-34072 GCA_002400085.1 Clostridiaceae bacterium UBA4839
TTTAATTCGTTAATTAGTTAAATAGAATCCATTATTAAATAGAGCCCGGCATAAAGCCGGGCACAAGAGCTATTAAATTACTTCTTTGCAGCTACATTATTATCAAGCTCAACCTTATGAATATCCATTGTCCAATCTTTATATGGTCCAAAAGTAATATTCTTTACTCTACCACTTACAGCATACATTTCCTTGCCCTGGTTAAGGAACATATATGGGAGCTCATCATTAGCAAGTTTTGCCCATTTCTGATATATTTCTTTTCTCTTAGCTTGATCTGTTTCTTTAAGTCCTTCATCCATCAATTTAAAGCTTTCTTCATTATTCCAGCCAACTGAATTAAATCCGCCCTTTTCAAGCTGTGTTTTTCCAAAAATTCCTGATGGNNTCCATTAATTCTGGAATTACTTCAACACCAATTTTCTGCCAGTCATTTTTAAGAAGTGGAATTAAAGTATCAACATATTTACTTCCTGTATATGTCAGCCAATGAATTGTAAATTTCTTTCCATCCTTGTATCTAAATCCATCAGAGCCCTTTTTCCAGCCTGCTGCATCAAGTAATTCTTCAGCTTTCTGCGGGTCATAATCATACTTGTCAATATCCTCTGAATATGCCCATGAAACTGGTGATATAGGGCTGTTGCAAACATCTGCATATCCTTTATAATATGCACTAACAAATCCTTTTCTATTAAATCCATAAACTAATGCTTTACGAACATTTTTATCAGCAAACATTGGTAATCTCATATTCCATCCAATATATCCATAGTTATTAGCTGGATAAATATTAAGATTTAAGAATCCAGCTTTTTTAAGCATTTCAACGTTTTCAGGTTTAACTGCTACTGTGTCTATATCAACACCGCCAGTAGTAAGTTCCTGAACAACTGTCTGAGCATTTGTAACCTTCATAATAATATTAGCTATTTTAGGTTTTCCTCTCCAGTAGTTATCATTTCTTTCAAATACAACTTCCTGACCAGGTTTGTATTCCTTTAATTTATAAGGTCCACATCCCATTGGTTTCTTGAATAAATCCTTTATTTTTTGCATATTGCCTTTTTCAAAATTATAATAGTCTTTTTCCATAATTCCATAAGCAAAATCATATATTGCTGGAGCCTTTGGCTCTGTTAATGTGAAGGTAATTGTATTCTTATCTACAACCTTTATTCCTTCTACTGAAGTAGCTGAGCCATCCTTATATTCTTTATATCCTACTAATTTTTCAACAGCATCTGCTCTTGGTCCATCATAGCTTGGATCGCACATTGCAGTATACGTAAAAGCAACATCATCAGCAGTTACTGATTTCCCATCGCTGAATTTAACGTTTTTGTTCAAGTGGAATGTATATGTTTTTCCATCCTCTGAAATTTTCCAATCCTTTGCAACAAGAGGCTGTGGTTCTCCTTCAGGGTCATTTGTAGTCATTCCATCCATAA
>DHEX01000123.1:0-281 GCA_002400085.1 Clostridiaceae bacterium UBA4839
CTGTTCAATTTTCAAGGACCAAATTCATCGTTGCGTTATTTATAATATCATTTTTTATTGATTATGTCAACACTTTTTATGGGACATTTCAATTGATATCCCTGCATCAACAACGCTTAAATCAACAACGCTTAATTAGAATACCACCAATAAAATATAATGTCAACACTTTTTTAATAAGAATAATTTCCCCGCTAAATGCAAGTTAAAATGAAACACTTTTAAATGTATTGATGCATAATTTGAAATCATTAATGGACAATTACAGCGGAGATAAGAAA
>DHEX01000123.1:335-12652 GCA_002400085.1 Clostridiaceae bacterium UBA4839
ATATATTTTTCTTATCGCAGCGGGCATTTATAATCTATATTTCAAATTATAAATTTAATTACAGCCTGATTTAATATGATCGCTCCAAATACAAACTACAGTAAATAAAAAATGGCTATAGGAAACATTTTGTTTCCTATAGCATTCTTAAATCTTTATATATTAATTATTTTTGAGGAGAATTAGCATCTTCATTTTCTTCTTCATCAGAATCATTACTGTTAATCTTTGCAATAGATAAAATCTTTTCATCCTTTTTTGTCTTCATTAAAGTTACGCCGCTTGTATTTCTGCTTAATCTTGATATATTATTTACTTCAAGTCTAATAATAACACCGCTATTATTTATTAACATTATTTCATCATTATCTTTAACTGTTTTAGCTCCAATGATTTTTCCTGTCTTTTTAGTAACCTTGTATGTCTTTAATCCTTTTCCTCCCCTGCCTTGAACTGAATAGTTTGTAAATGAGGTTCTCTTTCCAAATCCATTATCACTAACAATTAAAAGATCTGAATCTTTATCATAAATTTCCATAGAAACTACAATATCTCCATCTCTCAAAGAGATAGCTTTTACTCCTGCTGCAGTTCTGCCCATACTTCTTACATCACTTTCTTCGAAAGTTATTGCATATCCATTTTGACTTACTACAGTTATTCTTTGATTTCCATCTGTAAGCTTTACACTTATTATCTCATCATTTGGTTTAAGATTTATAGCATTAACTCCACTTTTTCTTATAGATGATAATCCACTTAGAGGAGTCTTTTTAATAATTCCATTTTTAGTTGCTAATACAACATATGCATCTTCATAGAATTCTTTTATTGGTATAACTGCCTGAATTCTTTCTCTCCCATTTAGAGGAAGTATGTTGACAATATTTGTTCCTCTTGCAGTTCTTGAGGCTTCAGGAATTTCAAAAGCTTTAAGAGCATAGGCTCTTCCCATATTAGTAAAGAATATAAGGTTATTATGGGTTGAAGTAATAAATAAGTTTTCCACAAAATCATCATCCCTTACAGATAACCCCTGTATTCCTTTTCCTCCTCTTTTTTGGCTTCTATAAGTATCAATAGGAAGTCTCTTTATATATCCTGAATGAGAAATAGTAACAGCTACATCCTCTTCAGGAATTAAATCTTCTAGATTTATTTCATCTGATTTATTTGTAATCTTTGTCCTTCTTGCATCACCATATTTTACTTTGATTTCAGTAAGCTCATTTTTTATAATATCAAGTATCAGCTTTTCATTTGATAATATTTCTTTTAAATGATTTATTGTTTTAATAAGCTCATCATATTCCTCTTCTATTTTTTCACGTTCAAGTCCTGTAAGCCTTTGAAGTTTCATATCAAGTATTGCTTGAGCCTGCTTTTCTGACAAACCAAACTTACTTATAAGACCCTCTTTTGCAATATCAGGGGTTTTTGAACCTCTAATTAAATTTATAACCTCATCAATATGGTCAAGTGCAATTTTAAGTCCTTCTAATATGTGGGCTCTTGCCTCGGCTTTATCTAAATCAAATTGAGTTCTTCTCCTTATAACCTCTTCTTGAAATGAAATATAATATGAAAGCACTTCTTTAAGATTTAATACCTTTGGCTCTCCATCTACAAGAGCAAGCATAATAACACCAAAGGTATCCTGCATCTTTGTATGCTTATACAATAAATTTAAAACTACATTAGGATTGGCATCCCTTTTTAATTCTATGACAATCCTCATTCCTTCTCTATCTGATTCATCTCTAAGATCAGATATGCCTTCAATTTTTTTATCCTTAACAAGATCAGCTATATTCTCAACAAGTTTTGCCTTATTAACTTGATAAGGCAGTTCCGTTACAATAATTTTATTTCTGCCATTTTCTTCTACAATCTCTGCTTTTGCTCTAACTGTTATTTTTCCTCTTCCTGTTTCATAAGCATTTTTTATTCCGTCTTTTCCATATATTATACCAGCTGTAGGAAAATCTGGCCCTTTTATTTTTGTATTTAACTCATCAATGGTAGCATCAGGGTTATCAATTAACATTATAGTTCCATCGATAACTTCTTTTAAATTGTGCGGAGGTATATTTGTTGCCATACCAACTGCTATACCTGAAGAACCATTTACCAGTAAGTTTGGAAATCTCGCTGGCAAAACGGAAGGTTCCTTTTCACTTCCATCAAAATTATCTACAAAATCTACAGTGTTCTTTCCAATATCCCTCATCATTTCCATAGCAATTTTAGAAAGCCTTGCTTCTGTATAACGCATAGCAGCAGGACTGTCACCATCAACTGAACCAAAGTTTCCATGTCCATCAACAAGAGGATATCTAGTAGAAAAATCCTGAGCAAGCCTAACCATGGCATCATAAACCGCAGTATCACCATGTGGATGATATTTACCAAGAACATCTCCAACTATTCTTGCTGATTTTCTGTATTGTTTATCAGGAGATAATCCGAGTTGATTCATTGAATATAATATTCTCCTATGAACAGGTTTAAGTCCATCTCTCACATCAGGAAGAGCCCTTCCCACTATTACACTCATAGCATAATCTATATAACATTTTTTCATTTCATCCTTTATATCAACATTAATAAGCTTTTCATTCTTATTCTCTTCCATTTGTTCACCTCATTTTTACTTTACCTATAGCATTAAAAACAATCTATATATCAAGATTTTGAACTTTCTTTGCATTTTCCTGTATAAATTCTTTTCTTGGTTCAACTTTATCTCCCATAAGTATTGTAAATATTTCATCTGCCGCAACTGCATCCTCTATATTAACCCTAACAAGAGTTCTATCCTCGGGATTCATAGTTGTTTCCCAAAGCTGTTCTGGGTTCATTTCTCCAAGACCTTTATACCTTTGAATATCTATACCGTCTTTTCCTATTGTATTAAGTTTATTCTCAAGCTCCTTATCACTATATACATAATTTATTTTCTTTCCTTTGGTAATCCTATACAAAGGAGGTTGAGCTATATAGACATGACCTTCATCAATTAAATCTTTCATATATCTAAAGAAAAATGTTAAAAGAAGAGTCCTAATATGAGCACCATCTACATCGGCATCTGTCATTATTATTATCTTATCATATCTTATCTTGCTTATATCAAACTCATCACCAATACCAGCTCCAAAAGCTGTTATCATATTTCTTATTTCTTGATAGGATAAAACTTTATCTAATCTTTGCTTTTCTACGTTCATTATTTTTCCTCTAAGTGGAAGTATAGCTTGAAATTTTCTGTCACGTCCTCCCTTAGCGGAGCCTCCTGCAGATTCNNGCAAGCTTTCCTGGAAGTGCTGTACTTTCAAGGGCAGTTTTTCTTCTGGTAAGTTCCCTTGCCTTTCTTGCTGCCTCTCTTGCCCTTGATGCCATAAGGCATTTGTCAAGAATTATCCTTGCATCTTCAGGATTTTCTTCTAAAAATGCCTCCATTTTTTCTCCAAATATATTATCAACAATAGTTCTGACTTCTGTGTTTCCAAGTTTTGTTTTGGTTTGACCTTCAAATTCAGGATCTGTTAATTTAACTGAAATTACAGCTGTAATTCCCTCTCTCGTATCCTCACCTGACAAATTTTTTTCATTTTCTTTAATAAAGCCATATTTTCTTGCATAATCATTTATAGATCTGGTAAGTGCATTTTTAAAACCTGCAACATGGGTTCCACCTTCAGAAGTCTCAACATTATTAGCAAAAGAATATATGCCCTCATTGTATCCATCATTATACTGAAGTGCTATTTCAACTAAAGTATCATCCTTTTCTCCTTCTATATAAATTGGCTCACTATGAAGGGACTCCTTATTTCTGTTTAAATATTTAACAAATTCAATAATTCCACCTTCATAATGCATTACTTCTTTTTTGTTATTTCTCTCATCAACCAAAGTTATCTTTACTCCTTTGGTTAAAAAAGCCACCTCCCTTAATCTTTGAAGAAGAGTGTCATAGTCAAATTCTATAGTTTCAAAAATCTCAGAATCAGGCTTAAACGTAATAGTTGTTCCAGTTTTATTTGAATCACCTATAATTTCAAGTTCTGTTACAGCTTTTCCTCTTTCATATTTCTGTTTATATACATGGCCCTTTTGCCTTACTTCAACTTCAAGCCATTCGGAAAGAGCATTTACAACAGAAGATCCAACACCATGAAGACCTCCGGATACCTTATATCCTCCACCACCAAATTTTCCACCTGCATGAAGCATAGTAAGTACAACTTCAACTGCCGGCTTATGTACTTTAGGATGAATATCAACGGGTATTCCACGACCATCATCTACTACAGTTACAGAATTGTCCTCATGAATAGTAACATCTATGTTTTTACAGTATCCAGCAATAGCTTCATCAATAGAATTATCTACAATTTCATAAACAAGATGATGAAGTCCTCTTGGACCTGTACTTCCAATATACATGCCTGGTCTTTTTCTAACTGCTTCTAATCCTTCTAATATTTGTATTGTATTTGCATCATAAATTTGATTTACCTTTTCCATTTAAATCACCTTCCAATTAAAGTTCATCACAAAATCCGCTGCGTTTCGAAAGAGTAAGTGAAGATATTGGTGACAAATATATAATACTTTTTTTATCCCTTTCTGTTAATACAAAAGATTTAGGTGAATTTTTTGTAATTCTATAAATAAAGCCTTCTTCTTCTGCAATTTTTAAAAAATGTCTAGTATCCATATTTGCAGTTGAATCTATATCAAATATGGCAATAACTTCATTTAATGGAATAACTACATTTTCTCCAAGATGCAAGAACATAAAATTATCCTCCTTAATTTCTCGACTAAATAACCATATATATAAAAGAATCATAGATTCCAAACTAAAATAATCAAGTAATTCTAATACTTAGATAGAGTTCCGCCATGAACTAAAAATATATCTTTACTTTCAAAATTTAAATTATTTAGTTCTGAAAAACTTGTACATGTTATAAATGTTTGGATATCTTTTAATGATTCTAATAAAAACTTTTGTCTTTTAATATCAAGTTCTGAAAGTACATCATCTAAAAGGAGTACAGGGTATTCAAGAGTTTCAGATTTAATTATTTCAAGTTCAGATAATTTGAGAGATAAAGCTGCTGTTCTTTGCTGTCCCTGCGAACCATAAGCTCTTGCATCAATTCCATTTATTTTAATCATAAGGTCATCCCTATGAGGTCCTTTTGCTGTAAAACCCTTCCTAATATCCTCATCTATTGAATCGGTATAATAAGATAAAAGTTGATTCCTTGTATATTCCTTATTTTTAAAATCCCCTGTGCTGCATTCATATATAAGCTCAATTTCTTCATTTCCATCTGTAATTTTTCGATGAATTAATCTTGAAACCAATGATAGTTTTTTTATAAAGTTATATCTTTCCTCACAAATTTCGCTTCCATATTTAGCTAATTGCTCACCAAAAATTTCTGCTGTAATCCTATTTGAGTTTGAACCCTTTAATGATTTTAATATATTATTTCTTTGAATTAAAGCTCTGTTATATTGTGCTAAATTATATTGATATTTAGGTTTAATTTGATTTAATTCACCATCAATAAACCTTCTTCTTACAGCTGGCCCATCTTTTATTAATCTTAAATCTTCAGGTGAAAAAATCACAGTATTCAGTGTACCTAATATATCAGAATATTTATTTTTTTTAACACCGTTTAATTTAAAATTTACTTTATTATCATTTCCTATAAGGGATTCAATCAAATATTTTCCTGAATTTCTGTTAACATTAGCACCTATATAAGCTTTTTCACTCCCCCATTTTATTAATTCTCTATCCTTTATTGTTCTATGGGATTTAGTAGTACTTATAAAATATATTGATTCTAAAATATTAGTTTTTCCCTGGGCATTTTCCCCTATAAAAACATTTAGACTTTTATTGAAATTAATATTGAGCTTTGAATAATTTCTAAAATTTATAAGGTCAAGAGTACTTACATACATAATACTTCTCCCAATTAAATAATTTGATAATGCTTATTTCCATTAATCTCTATTATATCATCCTTATGTAACTTTTTTCCTCTTTCCCTGGAAATAACTCCATTGATTTTTATTTGCCCATCCATTATCATTATTTTTGCTTCTCCACCTGTAGAAGCAGCGCCAGCTAACTTTAAAAATTGATCAAGCTTTATATAAGGAGTTTGTATTGTCACATATTCCATTATAATCGTAAACCCTCCACATTTAAATATTAACAGATAATATAAGTATATTTATATTTTATCATATTATATAAAAAAAAGAGAACTAATCATTATCTACTAACCTAACAGGAAGGACAAGATAAATATAATCATTTGAATCTGCTTTTTTTACAAGACACGGGCTTACACTAGTAGAAAACTCCAAATATATTTCTTCTGAATCAATTGTTCTCAAAACATCAATAAAATATTTTGAATTGAATGCTATTTTTATCCCTTGTCCTTCAAGCTCGATTTCAACCTCTTCATTTACTTTTCCCATTTGAGAATTAGAAGTTACAATAATTTGTTTATCCAATATGTTGAATTTAATTAAGTTTGTTTTGCCTTCCCTTGCTAAAAGAGATGCCCTTTCTATACTATCTAAAAGTTTATTTGTTTTAACCTTTGCTCTTAGATTGTATTCATCAGGAATTATTTGTCTGTAATTTATAAATTCGCCATCTAAAAGTCTTGATATAATCTTTGTATTTCCTAAATTAAAAAGTATATGATTAGGTGTAAAAGTTATTTTTACTTTTTCATCTGATATTTCCAATATTTTTGATATTTCATTTAATGTTTTTCCTGGAATTACTGCACTTATGTTATTTTTACTATTAATTTCACAGGATTTAACTGCAAGTCTATAACCATCTAATGCAACAAAACTTAATTTTCCATCTTTAACTTCAAATAAAACTCCTGTAAGTATTGGTCTTGTTTCATCCTGTGCAGTTGCAAAAATAGTTTGTCTTATCATATTTTTAAGTACATCTTGGGATATTTCATACATACTGTTTTCATTTATAGTGGGGAGTTTAGGAAATTCCTCGTAATTATTTCCAACTAATGTAAACTCAGATTTTTGACATTTGATAATTATATTATCTCCATTAGTTTCAATCATAACAGTATCATCAGGAAGTTTCCTTATAATTTCTCCAAAAAGACTTGATTTTACTACAATGGAACCCTCTTCTGCTACATTTGCATTTATATATGTTTCAATTCCTAAATCAAGATCTGTAGCAGTAAATTTAAGAGTATTATCTTTTGCGTCAATTAAAATACCTTCAAGTATAGGATATGTAGTTTTTGTACTTGTTGCTTTTTGAACAGTATTTATAGCATTTTGGATGATATCTTTTTCACAATAAAATTTCATTTTTAAATCCTCCTTAGATATTTTTTTAACAATAAGGAAATATTATAGATTACAGCCATTGGATAAATATATCCACAGGCAGTTTTTAAGCTATATTATAGAGAGCTTATATAGTATATATAGTAGTAATAGTAGTAGGGACTGTTTATACTGTGGATAAGTCATTTATTAAAGAAGGGCTGGCATTTTGTATAAAAAATAATTGTGGATAAAATGTTTACATAGTAGTACAAGTTATCCACAGTATTATAAATAAAAAATTAGTAATTTATTTATCAACAAAATATCTACAATACATATCCACAACTGTGGATTATTTTTGCTGAAGTCTTTTTTCTATTTCACCCATAGCTTGTTTTAAGGCATCATCCTTCTCTAATTCCTCTGAGATTTTTTCATAAGCATGTATTACTGTAGTGTGATCTCTTCCCCCAAATTCCTCACCTATTTTAGGAAGAGACAGATCAGTTAACTTTCTTGTAAGATACATGGCTATTTGTCTTGGATATGCCACATTTCTGGTTCTTCTTTTTGATTTAAAATCTTCTATTCTAAGATTATAGTAATCCGCAACAACTTCCTGTATAGTATCTACAGTTATTTTTTCTGATTTATTTGAAATGATATCCTTTAAAGCTTCAGAAGCTAAATCAACAGTAATTTCTTTGTTTGTTAATGAGGAATAAGCTACAATTCTTATTAGTGCGCCTTCAAGTTCTCTTATATTTGATTGTATTTTATTTGCTATATATACCATTACATCATTTGAAACATTTAAATGTTCAATATCAGCCTTCTTTTTTAATATAGCAATTCTTGTTTCAAAATCAGGGGGCTGAATATCTGCTATAAGTCCCCATTCAAATCTTGAACGAAGTCTGTCTTCAAGAGTTGGTATTTCTTTTGGAGGCCTATCACTTGAAATTATAATTTGTTTATTTGCTTCATAAAGTGCATTAAAGGTATGGAAAAATTCTTCTTGGGTTCTTTCTTTTCCTGCAATAAACTGTATATCATCAATAAGAAGGACATCTACATTTCTATATTTATTTCTAAATTCTACATTTTTATCATCTTTAATAGAATTTATTAGTTCATTAGTAAATTTTTCTGATGAGACATAAACTACTTTTGATTCAGAGTTTTTATCTAATATATAGTGGCCTATAGCATGCATAAGATGGGTTTTTCCAAGTCCAACTCCCCCATATATAAATAGAGGGTTATATGCTTTTGCCGGTGATTCTGCCACTGCAAGGGAGGCAGCATGAGCAAAACGATTGCTGTTGCCTATAACAAAAGTATCAAAAGTATATTTAGGATTAAGCCAGGAGGAAGATTTAAAATCATCACCGTTTTTTTCTTCATAGTTTTCAAATTTGGGATCATTTTTGTTTTTTGTGTCATCTGCAATATTATTTAAACCATCTTCTGATGGCAGGACAAATTTTAAATTGTATTTTTTAGATGTAACAAGTTTTAGTGCATTGGAAATCAGATTTTTATATCTTGCTTCTAATATTCCTTTTGTAAAATCGTTTGGGGCAGAAAGTATAATAGTATCTGATGTCATTTCAATTGGCTCAATACATTTTATCCATGTATTAAATCCAACTTCTGAAAGTTCTCCTTTAACTATATTTATTGTTTTTT
This sequence comes from Clostridiaceae bacterium UBA4839, assembly GCA_002400085.1. GTDB lineage: Bacteria > Bacillota > Clostridia > Clostridiales > Caloramatoraceae > UBA4839. The sequence continues at coordinate 9,399 of DHEX01000123.1, forward strand.
CCCATATGTCCATTAATTCATTATTCATGATGTTTCCTCCTATTTTGTTATTATCTATTATAAAGAATAGTTATACACAGATTTAATAACAAATAATAGTTTTTAAAAATATTTTTTTTAAGATTATACGTCTGTTGATAATTTATGAAAAAGTTATTCACATAATGTCGATATTTAGAATAAATAATAAAAAAATAAGAGTTATGCACAGATTTTATAAAAAAAAGTCGTTTTATAAAAACGTAGTATACTCAAAGCTTTATGAATAATAAAAACAGGTTTTACACATACAATTCACATAGTTATACACAGGCTTATCCACAGCTGTGCATAAAATTTAATTATCCACAAAAAATAAACATTTTAGGATTAGTTATTAACAAGTGCATAACTATATTATCAAATATTTTAATTTCTATCAATAGTTATCCACAAAAAAATAATATGTTGATAATTTTATCCACATATTATTTTTACTATATTAAATCTATTTTGTAATTTAGATATAATTTACTTTTGCAATTAAATTTATCTAAATTACTAATACAATAGTGCTATGAATTTCTTGACAGTTTTCTTACGTAAATATATAATCGTAATAGTTGTATTACCATATGAAAATAGTATATGTGATATAAACATAATAAAGGGGGTGCTTGTTGTGCTTAGAACTTACCAACCAAAAAAGAGACAGAGAAGCAAAGAACACGGATTCAGAAAAAGAATGAAGACTCGTTCAGGAAGATTGGTTCTTCAGAGAAGAAGAAGAAAAGGAAGAAAGAAATTGACAGCATAAGGGCCGCTTTTTCGTGGCCTTTTTCTCAACCTTTTAAGTAAAAAAAAGAAATTATATTTTATACTAAAATTGAAAAAATATAATTTCTTTAATTTATTTAGCAAAATCTGTATATAGGTTGTTAATTAGATTTTGTTCCTGTAAAAAAGGAGATTAATTAATGAATGGTGAGGAAAAGATAAAAAAAAATTCGCAGTTTAGATATATTTATGCTCATGGGAAATCATACAGTGATGAAAACTTAGTTTTATATGTTTTGAAAAATAGAAAAAACATAAATAGAACAGGAATATCAATTAGTAAAAAAGTTGGAAATAGTGTTGTAAGAAATAAAATAAAAAGGCTTATTAGAGAAAATTATAGGCTTTGTAAAGATGATATTAAAAAAGGTTATGATTTAATTTTTATTGTTAGGATAAATGCTGCAGATGCAGATTATTATAAAATAAAAAAATCTATGTATTATTTATTTAAAAAAACTAATTTACTTAATAAAGTATAGGTTGTCTATTTTTAAAATAAAATATATATTGGAAGCTGCTTGTGGAATTCATTTAATTGAATTAATGAGAAATTTTTAGTTTTAAACATTATTTGCTATTAATGAATTTCAGAGTTATTATTTTATATTTAAGAGGGAGTTAAATTGAAAAAATTCTTAATATTTTTAATAAAATTTTATAGGAAATATATTTCACCATTAAAGCCTCCTTGCTGTAGGTTTTACCCTACTTGCTCAGAATATGCAATTGAGGCATTAGAAAAGTATGGAGCTTTAAAGGGCAGCTATATGTCTATAAAAAGAATTTTGAGATGTCAGCCATTTAATCCTGGTGGATATGACCCTGTCCCTTAATTTGTAAAAATATTTGGATTAATATTTCCATAATCGTTTATTAATAGTATAATATTTATTAAATACATTGGATATAACACATAGTTGTTTATATAAAAGAGGGAGGATAAACCTTTGAAAGTATTAGTAAAACCTTTAACAAGTTTTTTTATGCTAATTCACAGTATGCTAATTTCTATGGGAATTTCTAATCCAAGCTGGCAATACTTTCTTGATATTCTCATATTTACATTAATTATTAAGTTGATACTTCTACCACTTACTATTCAGCAGACAAAATCTTCAGCAAAGATGACTGAATTCCAGCCTAAATTTAAAGAACTTCAGGATAAATATAAAAATGATCCTCAAAAGCTTCAAAAAAAGCAGATGGAACTTCAAAAAGAACTTGGTATCAATCCAATGTCAGGATGCTTATTAATGTTAATTCAGTTTCCAATATTCATAGCTATGTATGAGGTAATACAAAACTTTCCTGGTTTTGATGGCGTACCTTTTTTATGGTTAAAAAGTTTAGGTGCACCTGATAAAACAATGATACTTCCTATATTATCGGGTTTAACTCAATATTTTTATGGAATCATGATGCTCCCTAAGGACGCAGACGATGACGATCCACAAATAGCGCAGCAAAAGAGGATGAATCTTTTTATGTCAATTATATTTGTTGTTATGCTTTATAAATCAAAAGCTGCGTTATGGCTTTATTGGATAATCAGCAACTTACTTCAGATGTTAATGCAACTCTTTATTTTAAAAAAATATATGCAAAAAACAGAAGAGGATAAGGTAGTTAAATAAGGTGGTGTGAGGATTGAAAACCTTAGAATCAGTTGGTAAAACTGTAGATGATGCTATATCAAATGGATTAAAAGAACTTAATGTAGAAGATATTGATAAAGTCAATGTTGAAGTAATTACACAAGGTAGTAAAGGTATATTTGGACTTGGTTCAAAACCTGCAAAGGTTAAATTAACTTTAAAAAATAATTATGAGACCATAGCAAAAGCTTTTTTAGGTGATATTTTTGACAGTATGAATTTAAAATGTGAAATTCAGGTTAAGGATGAAGGAAACTGTTTAAAGGTAAATCTTGTTGGATCTAATATGGGCATTATTATAGGTTATAGGGGGGAAACCCTGGATGCTTTGCAGTATCTTTTGAGCCTTGTTATTAATAAAAATAATAGGGAAGATGATGAGTTTAAGAAAGTAATACTTGATACTGAAAACTATAGAAGCAAAAGAGAAGAAACTTTAATAAAACTTGCAAATAAGCTTGCATCAAAAGTTAAAAGGTATAATAAGAGCATTACTTTAGAACCTATGAATCCATATGAGAGAAGAATAATTCATACAGCACTTCAAGATAATCCTTATGTTGAAACTCATAGTGAAGGTGAGGAACCGTATAGAAAAGTAGTTATAGAATTAAAAGGGTCAAGCAATTCTTAGATTTAGGTTGGAGTTTACAAAAGATTAGACGAAAGCCCATTCCTTTAATCGCTGGGAGTTTCAGGGATGGAGCATCAAATTTTCTGGTTAAAACCTCGAGCTTATGAAGCTTGAGGTTTTTTATCTATTATTAATTACAGAAAACT
>DHEX01000068.1:0-1644 GCA_002400085.1 Clostridiaceae bacterium UBA4839
TTTAAAAATGATATAAGGAAAAGCTTACGTGAACCCTTAAACACTTTATCAATAAGTGAGTTTGTTTCTTCAAGTTGAACCTGCTCTCTTGTTACAAGAGGAATACACACAAAGTTTGGTTCTTGTCTTTCTAAAATATTCTTATCAACAAGCCTTTTTAGCATCGTATATGTTGTATTCCTGCTCCAATCGAACTCTTTCTTTGCCATTGCAACAATTTCTGAAGCTTTTACAGGCCCTTTATCCCATATATATTCCATAAGCTTTATTTCTCCATCGCCAATTTTAATTTTATCCATTTAATTCCTCCTTTTACTACTTATGTAGTCACTATATATTCAGACTACCACCGTCGTCATAACTTGTCAATATCTAAATATAAAATATATTTTAGAAATATGTACTCAAAATCCAAGCACTAATAAAAAAAAAGAAAGTGAATGATTTCTATCATAACACCTTCTTTAATGAGCTTATCTAACTTACTCTGTGCTTAAAAAATAATCAAAGTTTTTTATCATCATATTAAATTTCTTTGGGAACAATCATTAATACTTTTGCATCAGACTTTTAAAATTGCTTTTCTTTTTTCTACCTTAATTTCATTTCTTCCCCTACAGTTTCTTCCCACGCACTGAATATAGGTCTTATAATATTAGGGCCAATTTTAGATATTATAACAAGCTGTGAAGCTTCCTCTTTTACATCGGACTTCTTATAATCAATCTTTTTATTTACTACGTCCACCTGATTCCAGCCATCTTCCAGCTTAAAAAATCCTTTCATTCTATAAGCATTATCAGATATTTTATCAATGAATGCTGAGAGCTGCTCTTTGGTAATATCTCCTTTATAAGTTAAAGTTAATGTTTTTGGCTTGTTATCTACATTATTTAAAGTATCCTCATTTTCTACCCATTGATTTTTCATAAGATCCTTGTTTAAAAAATCAAAACTTATTTTTCCAAAAGATGCTAACTCAATATCTGCCCTGCTGTTTATTTCCTTTATCTTTTCAAGCACTTTACTTAAAGTATCGTCATCAACTAAATCTATTTTATTTACAATAACCATATGGCAGTGCTTTAACTGTCTTTCCACAGTTTCAAGATCCTTTATCTGATCTAAAAAGTTAGATGCATCCACCAAACATATAGCTGCCTTGTAATCGTAAATATCACCCTTTACACTTTCAACTCCGTCTAAAATGTCTCCAACATTTGAAGGATCTGCAAGACCTGAACTTTCAACAAAAAGATAATCCATTTTCCTGTCTGCCATTTCCATCATTGCAGATGCAAAAGAAAGCTTAAGACAGGAACAAAATATTGAACCTCCATTTACTTCTATTAATTCCATACCCTCCTTTTTAATTATTGTCCCATCAATTCCAACTTTCCCAAATTCATTCATTATTACTCCAACTTTTTCTCCTTTAAAATGCTCTAAAACCTCAGTTAAAAAAGTCGTTTTACCTGATCCTAAAAATCCTGTAAGAAGATATAGCTTTATCTTTTTTCCCATACAAAATCCCCTCTACTTTAAATATTTTTTTATTTCTTTAACAGTAAGAATTCTTCCAACTGCTTTAACTTTATCATCTACAACAAGAGCAGGAACACTCATTACCCCATAGGCCATTAT
>DHEX01000068.1:1779-5726 GCA_002400085.1 Clostridiaceae bacterium UBA4839
AGCATAATTATTGATGGAAGAGAAAGTGCTGTTACCGCCATCATAAAGGACAGCACAGTGCCAATTCCTACGCCCCTTGCAAATAGTGCTTCCGCTATTGGGATAGTCCCAAATATATCTGCATACATTGGTATTCCAACCAATGTTGCTAAAATTACTGCAAAAGGATTGCTGCTTCCTACTACCTTTTCTATAACTGGCTGTGGGATATAATTGTGAATTAGCGCTCCAATTCCAACTCCAATTAAAGTGTAAGGCCATACCCTTTTAATTATTCCCATAACCTGCTCTCTCGAATAAGAAATTCTTTCCTTTTGGCTTAGTTCAATAGGCTCCATATCAGTATTCTCTGTCCCCCATACATAATCATCAATATACTTTTCCATTTTTAACTTATCTATAATAGTTCCCCCAATAATTGCAAGCAAAATTCCTACAACTACATAGGCTACTGCAATTTTAGCACCAAAGAAGGACATCAAAACCATAAGTGATGCTAAATCCACAAGAGGAGATGATATAAGGAAGGAAAATGTAACTCCAAGTGGAAGCCCCGCAGAAGTAAAACCTATAAAAACTGGTATACTCGAGCAGCTGCAAAATGGAGTTATTGTTCCAAGAAGTGCACCAAGTATACTCCCCTTTATTCCTTTTAACCTACCAAGTATTTTTTTTGTTTTTTCCGGAGGAAAATAACTTTGAATATAGGATACGATAAAAATAAGTACAGATAGTAGTATAAATATTTTTAATGTATCATATATAAAAAAATGTACACTTGCTCCAACTCTATCTTCAATTGATAATCCAAAAACATTTTTTACAAGCAATGCAACAGCTTTTGAAAGCCATGTCATTTTTAAAAGGACATCGTTTAAAAAGCTGAATATTTGGCTTACTATATGCATAAGGCACCCCTTTCAAATTCAATATCAAGTTATTCATAGTTAAGTAAAACTTATATTCAAAAATCCTATTTTCATCTCAGTTTCATGAAAACTTACTGTACTCTTCCCAATTGTTTTAACACGTTTTCCTTATCCTTTTCAATTTCCTTACATCCAAGATTACATTTCTTTAATTCATTCCATTTTTTCAAATCATATATGCACTTAGAATCTTTCTCAGCCTCCTTGCAGAAAAACTCATATAGCAGCGGATACTCCTTTATAAAATTTTCATCCATCTTATAATAAACCCACTGTGCTTTTTTATCATAATCTATAATGCCTGTGCTTTTTAGTTTATTTAAGTGTCTTGAAGCATTAGATTGATTGATTCCAAGAATTGTTTCAATTTCGCAAACACACATTTCATCATTTCTAAGTAAATTAAGAATCCTAATTCTCGTTTCATCACCAAATGCCTTAAATATTTCTACTAACTCCATTTTTTAACCTCCCCTTATATGCTTATATTCGTTTATACTCATATAATACTCCAAGATATATTAACTTGTCAATATAAAAAATAAACACTGGATTTTAATATTATCCAGTGTTTTATCAATTTTATTTAACCATAAGTCCAGTATTTTCAACCCATAAAACAAATTGAAGTTATAATAGAAGAACTCTTATATTTTTATTATTTAATTAAATAACCTTTTTGATCAAGGATCTTTTTTATCTTTTCAAAAACATCTTCATTATCAACTTGTATCGAATGAATATGGACTCCATCTGTAAGTGAAGACAGCGGTTCAGCATTTGTCTTTCGCAAATTTTCCATAAAATTAGCTACTTCAAGCCTTGAACCTATCATTAACGGGCTTTTTATTTCTCCATATATAGGGTGCTCTACAATGACATCTAAGATTTCTCCCCCCATATCCACAATAGAATTAAGTTCATCTTCTATAGCATGGTTGCCTTCATGCTTGCAAACAATAGTTTTAACAATTTTATTACTTTTTTCGCCTTTTAGTATTATATATCCTTGGGGCGTTGATATAATATTTTCTCCCTTAGCTCTAAGCAGGGCAATATCTTGAACTATTATTTGTCTGCTCACATTAAGTTTTTCAGCTAGTACCATTCCTTTTATAGGTTCATTCATGTTGTTTAATATATTAATTATTTTTGTTCTTCTATCTTCAGAATCCATTTTTGAATCCCCTCTATTCCTTTTATTTTTAGTGGGACAGTTAATAGCTTTCACTTACGCCTATCATTTTCTATATTATACCACAAGTATATTACACACAAACATCCACCCATATACCATCTGTGACCTTTTCAAGCTCATCAATTGTTATCTTTACAGCAGAGTTTGGGGTCCCGGCAGCTGGGTAAACTGTATCATAGACCTTAAGCGACTTATCAAGATAAACCTGAATTGAGTTTTTAAGGCCAAAGGGACAGACACCTCCAACAGGATGCCCTGTAACTTCAAGTACCTTTTCACTATCAAGCATCTTAAGTTTTGTTTTAAAATAATCCTTATACTTTTTATTATCAATCTTGCTATCACCTTTTACGACTAAAATTATATATCTATCCTTAAGCTTTAATGCCATAGTTTTAGCTATTTGCCCAGGCTCAACACCAACGACCTTTGCTGCAAGTTCAACAGTAGCAGTGCTTTCATCAAACATCTTTATCTCAAAATTCATATTTTTCTCGTCAAAATATCTCTTTACCTCTTCTAATCCCATATTACCTCTCCTTTTAACTTGACATATGNNCATATGCCAATATTTAATCTTAGTTTATCATAAATTTCACGTATTTTGTTATCGTCTTCACTGTTCCTATTTGTCATAGTATTTTGCAATATTATTTTTCATTTTGACCTTTGCAAAGATGTTCATTCTATATATTTTTTCTTTGTTATAGTTTGTTCATTAATGATTTTAAATTATGAATTGCAGTACGTTCTAATATATTTTGGACAAATTATGTTAAATTAGATATAATTTAAAAATGTGAGAGGTGTTTATTATAATGAAAAATTCTTTAAAAACAGTAATTGTAACTGGGGCATCAAAAGGTATTGGGAAATCCATGGCTGAAACTTTTGCAGACAACGGATATAATGTGCTTATAAATTATAACAGCTCACATGATGAAGCCTTAAAATTATATGAATCCCTTATTGATAAAGGAAGAAGTGTAAGAACCTTTAAAGCAGATGTGTCAAAAAGAAATGAAGTTGATTCAATGATTGATTTTTGCTATAAAGAATTTAATGGAATAGATATTTTGATTAATAATGCTGGAATAGCAGAAACGAAATTGTTTATTGATATAAGTGAGCAGGATTGGGATAAAATGATGGACATAAATCTTAAAGGTGTATTTAACTGCACTCAAAGTGTTTTAAGGCATATGATTTCACAAAAATCCGGGAAAATTATAAATATATCTTCTATATGGGGAATAGTTGGGGCATCCTGTGAATCCCACTATTCTGCCTCAAAGGCAGCCATAATAGGGCTTACAAAGTCCCTTGCAAAAGAACTTGGTCCTTCAAATATTCAGGTAAATTCCATTGCTCCTGGAGTAATAAAAACAGATATGCTTTCAGAATACAGTGAAGATGATTTAAATGCTTTAAAAGAGGATACTCCGCTACTGCGGCTTGGAACACCAAAAGATATTTCTTCTTGTGCATTATTTTTAGCATCTGATGCTGCAGACTTTATAACTGGTCAAATAATCAGTCCAAATGGCGGATTTGTGATTTAAAATAGTGAACTTGTCCAAGAATACTAGGGATAGTTAAGCTTTTTTAGCAAAAAATTAGGGGACGGTTAATGACCTTTTGGGTACTTGGGGGACAGTTAAGCTTCCTTTAGCAAAAACCTGGGGGACGGTTAACAATAATTGTATAATTTAAAGTATAGAATTAGGGGACGGTTAATGACCTTTTGGCTGAAATATACTAAAAAAAGCTTAACCGTCCCTTAACTTTCCTTAATTTCTTAACTGTCCCCAATTTTTTGG
>DHEX01000102.1:0-15896 GCA_002400085.1 Clostridiaceae bacterium UBA4839
TATCCCCTGAGCTTATTTTAAAAGCTTTTATACCCATATCATTTAAAAAATCTGCACTTTCAAAATCAAAAGGAGTGGACAAAAATTCAAGTTTCTTCTCCTTGCAGTAATTAGAAAGTTCTACAAAATTATCAAAACTTAATTCGAGCTTTTTAAGCATCTCATATTGGGAATCATTGCTCTTTGTATTTAATTTTTGATACTTTGCCTTATCAGCATATTTAGTAACTATATTTTCTGTTTTATATGTTTGAAATTTTATAGCATCAACTCCACACTCAGAAGCTGCATCAATCATTTTCTTTGCAATGCCTACATCGCCATTGTGATTAACCCCTGCCTCAGCAATAATATAGACTCCAGTTTTATTAATCATGGTTATTCTCCCCCATTATCAATTCTACAATTTTAAAATCAAGAATTTCATCAATATCAATAGATCTTTCATAATCCATTACATATGGATAAGTTTTTTCATCAACAAACTTTTTTTGCTTTAAAAGCATGTCGATACTATTTATATAAATGGCTCCATTAAAAATATAATATTTAGGCAAATCCTGCCTTCTTAGGCTGCCATTAAAATCCATGATATTCTTTAATTTATTATTTTCAATTGTTCGCATAAGAGCTGGGTTTTCCTTAACTTCTCTTACACTTACAAGTGAACTTATATCACCATCAATTATTATTTTAATTGCAGAATCTATATCATCTTTAGTTCTAAGTGGTGACGTAGGCTGTAGTAAAACAAGGTAATCATAATTTCTTCCCATTTTTATCAATGCGTTGATTGCATGAATTGCAACATCAATTGTTTTAGATTCATCCCCTGCCAGCTCTTTTGGCCTCATAAATGGCACCTGACCGCCGTACTTTAATGAAATTTCTGCTATTAAATCACTATCTGTGGATATAACCACATCATCAATATAATCTGACGCAAGTGCAGCTTCAATAGTATATGAAATAAGCGGCTTTCCGCATAGCAGCTTTATATTTTTATTAATAATCTGTTTAGAGCCTCCTCTTGCAGGTATAAGGGCTAATATTTTTTTCTTTTTATACATATATAATCACCGACTATCCTTCAGTTCTTTTTTTGGATGCTATCAATGTTTTAATTCTGCATTTCAATTCAACAATATCTGATTTTTTCAAAAACAGCATATCTGATATTTTACTTGATGTTATATTTTTATAAAATATAACAATTATAACAGTGAACACCATATAAGATATACTTGATGCAATGGCTGCCCCGTTAATTCCCATAAGTGGTATTAATGTAAAATCCAGTACTACAGTTACAATACATGAAGCTGAAGACGCTATTATATTTTTTTCAATCTTACCAATTCCTGCAATATAACTTGAAAGAATATTTGAAATAGAAAAAAGCACAATTCCGGGCATAATCCATCTTAAAGGTTCAACAGATGGGCCAAAGTCCTTTCCAAGAAGCAGTTTAACTAAAGGTTTACTAATTAAAATAAGAATTACAGCACATAAAAGTATTATATGAAATGTTACTCTTGTTACCTTATTTATGAAATCTTTCATATCTGAACTATTTTCATTACTGCTTGTCATAGGAAAAATTATAGTCCCAACACTGCCTGATATTTTCCAAAGAGTTTCGCCAAGCTGTACAGCAGTTGTGTAAATTCCAACTTGACCAATTGGCAATAATCCCCCAATTATGAGAACATCCAATTTATAATTCATAAGCTGTACAACATTTGCTATTTGCGCTTTAAATCCATACTTTATTATTCCCTTAAATATATTATTATCATATTTTAGCTTTACTTTCTTTTTACAAAATATTATGTAGCATAAAATAGTACAAATAATAACCGATGAAATAAGCGCTGAAACCATTACATGATATGGATCTTTATAATTAAAAATAAATATCATAAGTAAAGTAAAGGTAACTATTGAATCCAACATATTTATTAGGTTATAGCTTTTTACTTCCTGAAGTCCTAAAATTACATTGATTAAAAGAGATTTCAAATTCATTAAAGGCACTATCATTAAAACAACGATAAATGTGCTGTTGTCTATACCCTTTAATGCTTTAAAATGAAAATTCAAGTTCAAAAAATAAAATATAATCATGGCAAATATGGAAAATACAAATACCATAAAGTTAATGCCAATTATTTCATTAAGCTTATCCCTATGTTTCCCAATATAATAAATATTGGAAGATGCCAATCCAAATCCAAGTATTATCATTGAAAATGTAATTACAGTATTAGATACACCAATAACTCCTTTTCCATCCGTTCCTAAAATTCTTGCTGTAACTATAGTAGTTATTACTGAAATACCAAACATTAAAATGTTGGTTGCAAAAGTTGCAATTGCAGATTTTACAAACTTCATATCACACCATCATTTCTCTAATATATTTAAATATAAATTTTTTAATTTATTACCTACAGCCTCATAACTGTATTTATTGTGTACTTCATTTCTAATATAATCTGAATCAAACTCATCATAATGCTGAATCATATCAGCTATTCCTTTTTCAAGTGCATTAACATTTTCTTTTTCTACTAATATGCCCACCTTATTATTAACAATATCATTTGGTCCGCCGCAATTAGTAGCAAGAATAGGTTTTCCCCCTGCCATTGCTTCAATTAATACGCTTCCAAAGGTTTCTTTGATGCTTGGAAGAACTAAAAAATCACAATTAGAAATATAATAAGGAATTGACTTTTTTAAAACCCTGCCAACAAATTCACAGTTATTTTCAATTCCGCAGTCTTTTGATAATTTTTCATATTCACTTCTTTTAGCTCCATCACCTACTAAAGTTAACTTTAAATCATATTCCTTATTCTTGTTAACTGCATTTGCAAAGGCAGGAATAAGATATTTAATTCCCTTTACCTCATCATCATCCATTCTTCCAATAAATAATATATTGAAACTGTTTTTATCGCTTTTCTTGCTAATTTCATAATCAGCAGCATCTACAACATTAGGGATAATTTCACTATTAAAGCGGAAACCCATATTTTTAAGCTCATCCCGTAGAAAGCTGCTTACAGTAATAACTCTCCTTGCGTTTTTATATGATTTTTTAAAAAGGAGTCTATTATAAAACTTTTTTTGAAAATTATAAATTGTAGACATATGTTCGGTAATAACATAAGGAATTTTTGAAGATATAGAATAAAAATAAACTGCAAAGCCTGATGGATAGCAAACATGGCTGTGTATAATATCTATATCCTCTTTTATCACTACTTTTTTAATCAACTTTTTAGTTTTAATCAGGCTATTGCCCTTCGAAATAAAGCTGTTTTTCATATAATCTGTATTAGCTCTATAAGTAGGTATTCCGTCTTCAATATTATATTTGAGCTGCTTTTTACCTATTGAACCATCATAAGGAAATAAAACAATAGGATTTAATCCTACCGTTAATAAAGCTTTTGCTTGCTCCTTAATAAAGACTCCTGCTATTTGAGACTTATCATTAGGATACCAGCTTGTAACGATTAGAACATTCATTTTATTCCCCTTCAATACTTTTTTTATTTAATACCAAAGCAAATGATATTCCAATAACTGTCCAATATGGTACATATGCTACTACAGTACTTGGAGCAAAAACTAAGAAAACAAAAGCAAAAAGACATACAAGTGTCATCAATGTATAATTCTTTATATCCCCTTGCTCTTTTTTACGCCAACTTTTAAATAAATCCAATAATAGTAAGGAGTATGTTAAAACATAGTAAACAAAAATTCCCACACCAAAGTCTCCTAGTATTTCAAACCAGAGGCTATGAATATTTAGCACACCAAAGGTATTATTCATTGATTTTATATAACAGCTGATATTACCAGCACCAAATCCTAAGAAGTGTTTTTCAGTAAAAACTCCATGGAATACATCATAAATTAAAGTAAATCTCTCGTTATTTGAGCCTTCACCGCCTAATTTAATTCTTTTAGCCTCTGGTGCATCAGGATTTTTCACCATATGCACTATATTTAATTTGTTTAGTATAGGAGTCGTATTGAATTTACCATAGTATGGTTCAAAATATGGAATAGGAGACAGCACTGTAAAAATTAAAAATGTTAAAAGAATATAGCTTAAGGCAGTCTTTTGCAATTTCTTTTCTTTCTTTATTAAAGAAATAATATAGCAAAGAAAAAGTGCAATAAAAATAGTAATCCAACAAGTACGTGAAGTTGTAAAGATTAAATTTATTTGCGATGCTACATATATAATAATGAGCATTCTTTTTTCGTTTTTATTATTTGAATAGCAATATGAAATTGCAGTAATTATCATTCCAATTACTAAAACCACAGCATAGTTGTTTGGATTAAAAAAGAAGGATACAGGTATTTTGTTTAAATAAGGATATTCTTTTAAACTAAATCCTAACTCAACAAAATGATTTCTTATCCCAAATCTAATGCCAAATACTTCAAGTGTCCCGAAAAACAATATTCCTATATATAAAAGTTTAAAAAAGTTAAAGGTTCCTTTTACATCCTTTAAATTTTTATTTTCCTTTATTATCATTGCAGTATAAAAAAACATTATAAAATAATTAAATACTGTACGTAATCCAAGCTTTTTATCCACTGTTAATATTATGCTGAAAACAACATAAGCAATAAATATTATAAAAAAATTATAATATTTACTTTTAAATGCTTTTTTAAAGTCGAATTTAATATACTGTTTTGTCTTTATTTTATCCGATATATCAATTACAAAATAAATAAATAATGTAATGTAATAATAATACAAACTCTTCTTGCTACTAATTGGTAATGTCAAGCTGAAATTGATTATAGAAAAGAGCAATGTTACATAATACATATATTTTTTTATATCGCCGCCGTTAAAGCAAAAATATATTAATATAAGATACGCAATAGTAAATAGCTGAGCAAAAATAAGGTTAGGATAAAAAACATAATTTAATGCTACAAAACTTATTGTTATCAAACTTATAACTAATCCTAATTTAGACTTATATTTCGATTGATTATCCATTTATAGTCCCCCAATGATATTAAAATATATTATTTGAAATATTATGATTGATGGTAGCCATCGGATAAGGTGATTCTTAGAAAAACCGATCCAGGGGCGTAACACCCATTAAGATATTTACGGGTGCTATGCGCTATCAGATCAAGTTTCTAAAGTTGCTTGCATAAGAAGTTTTATTGATTCTTAAGCAATTGCTCTTCTGGTACTTTTCTTAAATATTTCGCAGGATTTCCAGCAACAACATTTTCACATTCTACATCTTTTGTTACAACGCTTCCTGCAGCCACAAGTCCATCCTCTTGAATAATTTTCCCAGGAAGTATAGTAGCCTGAGCCCCTATCCTTCCACCTTTTTTTACTGTAACACCTTTGAAATGATTGAATCTTTCTTTTGAACGTCCTGCATAATTATCATTGGATGTTACTACTCCCGGCGCAATAAAAACATTATCCTCAATTTCAGAATAAGCTGTAATATATGCATTAGTTTCAATCTTGCAATTTGAGCCAACCTTACAAAAGTTTTCTACTGCTGCTCCTCTTCCAATTATAGTTTTGCATCCTATTATTACATTTTCCCTAACCGTTGCCATATCAGCAATAAGTGTCGCCTTTCCAATGCTGCAGCCTGCATATACTATGACACCTGTACCAATCATACATCCATCACTAATAACTGCAGACCTAAGTTCCTTTTCGTCCTTAAATATACTATTTGCTGCCCTCATTGGCTTTTTCCCAACAACTGTATTATCATCAATTCTAACATAATTTCCTATTTTTGTACCAGCATGAATAACAACATTGTGCCCAATTATACATCCTTCACCAATTTCCACATTGTCCTCTACAACAGAAAACATACCTATTTTGCTGTCAGTTCCAATAATTGCCTTATCTGAAATGTAATTCATTAAATCACCTACTTCATATCTACTGTAGCAAAGTTTCCCATAGGGAATTTTACAGGCATGCCTGTCTTTTGTGATTTATAAGCAGCAAGAACAATTTGCATACCCTTTTTACCCTCTTCCCCATTTACAAGTGGCTCTCTTCCCGTATTTATTGCATCAATGACATCCTTAAAAAGCGGGGTGTGCCCAAAGCCGTAAACAGTATCAGGATCTCCTTCCTGAGCCTTTAATATTTCATCTTCAGAATCCTTGCCATCTTCAAATCTCCAAGTTTCAATTTTGTTTACAGCAAGACCGCCAATTACAACAGTACCCTTTTCACCAAATATGCTGAGGGTTTCTTCAAGATTTTTAGGATATACACAAGCACTGCCTTCAATCATGCCTATAGCACCATTTTTAAATCTTATTATAACTGAGCCAAAATCCTCGCCTTCGATATCCCTTAAAAATGTTCCTGTTTGAGCGTATACAGATTCAACCTCTCCGCCCATCATCCATTGAAGTAAATCTATATCATGAATACACTGATTCATAAGTGTACCGCCATCAAGCTCCCATGTTCCTCTCCAAGGTGCCTGCCTATAGTAGTCCATTCCTCTATTCCATCTTATACTTGCAGTTCCATTTACAAGCTTTCCAAATCTTCCTTCCTCATAAGCATGCCTTAACTGCTGAATTGGCTTATTAAATCGATTTTGATGGCACACAGCAAGCTTAACGTTATTCCTATGAGATGTCTCAATCATTTTATCTGCATCTAAAGTTGAAAGTGCCATTGGCTTTTCAACAATAACGTGTTTTTTCGCATTCATGCAGTCTATTGCAATTTGAGGATGATATCCGCTTTCAGTAGCAATTGTTACTACATCAATATCCTCTTTATTTAGCATTTCTTTATAATCCATATATGTTTTAACTTTTGCATCCTTAATAGAAGACTCATAATCATTTTTTCTTTTAGCAGCCTTATTTATATCAATATCACAAACTGCAACAAGCTCTGCTTCTTCTCTATTATTAATAAGACCCTCAATATGCTTATAAGAAATTCTCCCACATCCTATAATTGCAAATCTTAGCTTTTTCATTTTTATACCTCCAAAACTTATGATAATTTG
Organism: Clostridiaceae bacterium UBA4839; assembly: GCA_002400085.1. Taxonomy (GTDB): domain Bacteria; phylum Bacillota; class Clostridia; order Clostridiales; family Caloramatoraceae; genus UBA4839. Next base: position 7,086 of record DHEX01000102.1, read on the forward strand.
AAAGCAGGCTAAACTTTCGCTTAGCCTGATATTTATTACAGTTTATTTATTTTTTGTCTGTTTTCTTTAACTTCTTTTGTTGCATTTCTTGTATCATACACTATTTTGGCTCTATTTACAATATCCTGATAATCATAGCAGGAATGATCTGTTGTAATTATTACAATATCTGCGTCATCAATATATTTATCAATTTCTACAGATTTATATTCTATTCCATTGCGTTTAAAGGATGGAATAAATGGATCATTATAGTATACCTTTGCACCATTTTTAACAAGATTATCTATAACCTTAAGTGCTGGTGATTCTCTTAAATCATCAATATCCTTTTTATATGCTACCCCAAGAAGTAAAACCTTAGCACCATTCATTGGCTTTTTAGCTTTATTTAATAGTTCCATAGCGCTTTCAACAACAAACTGAGGCATATAATCATTAATGTCACCTGAAGTTTCAATTAGTCTTGTATAAAAATCATACTCTTTTGCCTTCCATGAGAGATAAAATGGGTCAAGCGGTATGCAGTGTCCACCAATTCCTGGTCCAGGATAAAATGCCATAAATCCGTATGGCTTTGTCTTTGCTGCGTCAATTACTTCCCATATATCTATTCCCATCTTTTTACAAAGTATTGCCATCTCGTTTGAAAGAGCAATATTTATATTTCTAAATGTATTTTCAAATATCTTCTCCATTTCAGCAACAGCTGGAGATGAAACCGTATATACATCGCCTTCTTCAAGGACATTTCTATAAAGTGCTGCAGCAACTTCAGTACAATCTGGTGTACACCCTCCTACAACCTTAGGAGTGTTTTTAGTTTTATACTGCTTATTACCTGGATCAACCCTTTCTGGTGAAAATGCAAGGTAAAAATTCTCACCACATTTTAATCCTTTTTCTTCAAATATAGGCTTTAAAACTTCCTCTGTAGTTCCAGGGTATGTAGTACTTTCAAGTATTACAAGCATTCCTTTATGAGCATATTTTGCAACACTCTTTGATGAATTTACTACATAGGATAAGTCTGGCTGCTTATATATATCAAGTGGAGTTGGAACACAAATTGCAACTGCATCTACACCGCTGACAAAGCTGAAATCTGTAGTTGCGCTGAGCTTCCCTGATTTTACAAGGTTACTTAAATCACTATCTACTATATCACCTATATAATTATGCCCCTCATTTACCATTTTAACCTTAGAATCTTGGACATCAAATCCTATAACTTTATATCCTGCCTTAGCTTTTTCAACTGCAAGCGGAAGTCCAACATATCCAAGACCTACAACACCTATTACAGCTGTTTTATTTTGTATTTTATTTAAAAGTTCTTCCTTTATAGTCATTGTAAAACCTCCTATTGTTAAAAATTTTTCATGAATATTTTACTCTTAGCAATTCTTTAAGTCAAACTTTTTTATTAAATCAGCAACATATTCTTGAGTCTTTCTATCTATTTCAGGATAAAAAGGAATTGCAAGAGTCCTCTTGCTTGCATGTTCAGCTATAGGAAAATCACCCTCCTTGTATCCAAGGGATTCATATGCCTTTTGAAGATGAAGTGGAATAGGATAATAAATTCCTGTTGCTACCCCGTTTTCTTTTAAATAACTGATTAATTCATCTCTTTTTTCATGCTGTATAATATAAAGATGGTAAATATGTTTTGCATAATCTGCTTTGAAAGGTGTTTTGCATTTAGTTCCTTTTAAAAGCTCATTATATATTTCAGCATTTTCTGCTCTTTTATTGTTCCATCCATCTAAATATTTAAGCTTAACATTTAAAATCGCTGCCTGAATCTCATCCAATCTACTATTATATCCAAGCACTAAGTGATGGTATTTAGGTCTCATGCCATGAACTCGAAGGAGTCTAATTTCGTCAGCAATCTCATCATCATTTGTAACTACCATTCCTCCATCACCATATCCGCCTAAATTCTTAGTTGGGAAAAAGGAAAAGCATCCTGCATTGCCCATGGAACCTGCTCTTTTTCCTTTATATTCTGAGCCTATAGCCTGACAAGCATCTTCAATTACAATAAGGTTATGTCTTTTAGCAATTTCCATTATTTTATCCATATCACAAGGCTGACCAAATATATGCACTGGAATAATTGCTTTAGTCTTTTCAGTAATTTTTTCTTCTATTTTATTTGCATCTATACAGTAGGTATCCTTATCAATATCTGCAAACACTGGTTTTGCTCCAAGCATGGATACTGTTTCAGCGGAGGCAAAGAATGTAAATGGTGTTGTTATAACCTCATCGCCCTCACCAATTCCATAAGCCCTTAAAGTAAGTAAAAGTGCATCGGTTCCACTAGCTACACCAATGGCATTTTTTACGCCGCAATAATCTGCTATATCCTTCTCAAGCTTTTTTACCTCTGGTCCTAATATATAGTTGCCTGATTCGATGGTACTAATAACTGCATTATTTATTTCGTCCTTAATAGTTTCATATTGTGCTCTTAAATCTAATAATTTAACCTCCATTTTAATTCTCTTCCTTCTTTCTTTTATAAGTTGGTACTAATTCTTCCATACCTTTAAAAATTTCCTCATCATCACAGTCAAGTTTACTTTGAAGATTATATATTTTTTCTTTTAATTCATCAAAATCATAATCTCCAGGTTTTCCAATAAATATTTTCTTATGTTTAGTATTTTGTAGCCCTTCTTCTGACATAAGAAGTTCTTCATAAAGTTTTTCCCCAGGTCTAAGCCCAGTATATTTTATTTTTATATCAACATCAGGCTCAAACCCTGAAAGCCTTATTAATTCCCTTGCAAGATCATCAATTTTTACAGGTTCACCCATATCAAGTATGAAAATTTCGCCGCCCCTTGCCATAGCTCCAGCTTGAATAACAAGCTGTGCAGCCTCAGGAATGGTCATAAAAAATCTTGTAATATTAGGATCAGTTACAGTTACAGGTCCTCCTGCTTTAATTTGTTTTTTGAAAAGCGGAATAACACTTCCGTTACTTCCAAGTACATTTCCAAATCTAACTGCAACAAATTCAGTTTTGCTGACCTTGTCAATGGCCTGTATAATCATCTCACAAGCCCTTTTTGTAGCTCCCATTATATTTGTTGGATTTACAGCCTTATCAGTTGAAATCTGAACAAATTTTTTAACACCATATTTATCAGCACATTCCACTAAGTTTAGTGTACCTACTACATTATTTTTTATAGCTTCTTTAGGATTCATCTCCATAAGGGGAACATGCTTATGGGCTGCAGCATGAAAAATCACATCAGGATGATATTCATTAAATATCTCTTCTAACCTTTTCTTATCCCTTATAGATGCAATTATAACTTCCTTATCAAGATTAGGCCAATCATAATTGAGCTCCATTTGAAGATCATAAGCATTGTTTTCATATATATCAAGTATAATAAGTTTTTTAGGATTAAACCTTGCTATTTGTCTGCAAAGCTCAGACCCAATTGAGCCTCCGCCTCCAGTTACCATAACAACTCTATTTGTAAGATACCCTGCAATTTCATCAATATTTAGTTCTATAGGATCTCGTCCTAATAAATCTTCAATTTCAACATCTCTAATTTGACTTACACTTATATTCCCACCAATGAGCTCATATATTCCAGGGAGAGTTTTAAGCTTACATCCTGTTTTACTGCAAAGCCTTATAATCTCTGATTTTTCCTGCTTTTCTGCAGAAGGCAGAGCAATTAAAATTTCATCTATGTTTTTTTCCTTAGTGATATTTAGTAAATCATCTCTTTTACCTAAAATATCAATCCCATGTATTTGTTTTCCCTTTTTACTTTTATCATCATCAATAAATCCTACAGGAATATAGCCCATTTCAGGATGCTTTTTCATCTCTCTTACAACCATGGAACCTGCATCTCCAGCCCCAAATATAAGAATTCTTTTGCCATTTTTAGTGGTACCATTGGGTGTCATTTCCATGCTATAAACTAATCTGCGTAAAAACCTTATTCCCCCTGATGATATTATTACAAAGGCCCACATTATAAAATATATTGTTTTTGGAAGTGTGCACTTAGTTAATACACCATATATAAATGAAAATAAGGTTCCAAAGGAAACAGCAAGAACAATATAAACCAGCTCATCTACACTTGCATATCTCCAGATGCTTTTATAAAGTTTAAATGCATAAAATGTTACTATCATTATAATAGTAATTGGTATAAAGGTTTTTTCATAGGGCAAAAATTCATTTGCTGGTATTTTCCAATCAAATCTTATAAAATATCCTGCCAATATAGAAGCGTTAATAAATACAACATCAATTAAAACAAGCAATATCTCTTTAAAACGTCTATTCATATTATCTTTCCTTTCTTCTGCATTTAATACAATATTTTAATTATACTTCAATTCTTCATATGAGTAAAATCCAAATAAAGAAATACTTTATTTTTTTATAGCGTTTCATTAATTAGGCTAACCAATCCATACAGCATCCGCAATATCCCGCTTTAAGCGGGGTATTACGGATGGTAGCCATTGGATAAATTATTCCGTCACTTTTTTTTGCCATTTACCTGAGCGATATAATAATATGCCAATAATGCAAATTACCAAATTACTTATTACCATTGCATACCATACAGAGGCAGATCCAAAATTAGTATAATTTTTAAAAATAACAATGAGAGGTATCCTTATTAACCAAAGTCTTGTAAGCTCCATTATCATTACATATAATGTGTGCCCTGAGCCTTGAAATGTTCCTACACACACTTGAAATATTCCCATTAGAGGACTTGCAATAGCTAATATTTTAAGATAATATGAACCTTCCTTTAAAATATTAGGACTTTTTGAAAAAAAGCTTAACAGCTGGGTTGATGTAAAAAACATTATGATACCGCCAACAATTAAAATTGAAACGGACATTATATTAGCAGATTTAAAAGCTTTTTTTACCCTATCCATATTTCCTGCTCCCATATTTTGTCCTACTATAGAAGCAAGAGAGCCTCCTATACCCATGGCAGGCATCATGAAAATTGAATTTATTCTATTTCCAAGGCCAAAAGCAGTAATAACATCATCCCCAAATGAAACTATAAACATATTTAATACAATAAATCCCAAAGCCTCTCCAGATTGTCCTAATGAAGAAGGTACTCCAACCTTTAATATCTTTTTAAGCAGTTTTGGTTTTATCTTAAGGTGATTATAGGTTAAATAAATGCCATCGTTTTTTTTAAATAATGCAAAAGCTATATAAATAGTAAATACAGCCTTTGAAAGAACAGTTGCAATTGCAGCCCCTGCAATTCCCATATTAAATGTAAATATAAATATAGGGTCTAGAATGATATTTAATACTGCTCCTCCAGCATTTATTATCATTGGTATAACAGTATCACCTTGAGCCTGCCTTATGGCAGTAAAAATAGAAGTAATAAAAAGAAAAGGTATGTCAAAAAACATTACGCTTAAATATATTTTACTGTTTTCAAAAAGCTCACCTTCTGCGCCCATAAATCTTACAATATTAGGTGTAAAGCCATAGCCGATGAGGACTAAAACAAGTGAAAATATCAATGCAAAACTAACTATTTGACCTGCCACGTCCCTGCCTTTTTCTTTTTCATTTGCTCCAATATATTGTGATATAAGTGCTGTACCAGCAACATTTATTCCCATACCAAGAGATATAACAAGGTATATTACAGGCCATACAAATGCCGTAGCCCCAACCTGAATATCACCCATTTTGCTAACCCAATATGTATCTGCTAAGTTATATGTAGTTTGTATAATATTATTTAGCATAATAGGTGTTGCTAAGGATAATATTACTTTATTAATATTTCCTTCAAGTATTAACTTTCTTTTTTCCACATAATCCATGTTTCCCCTCCCCAAATTTTAACCATCAGGTGATTTTTATGTTTAGTTGAAGTTTGCTTGATAAATACTCCCCTCCATCTAAATCTTAGAAAAGCCGATCAAAGGCATAGCAGCCGTTATTCCCCATCTAAGCGTGAGATTACAGACAGGTAGCCACCGATAAAAATTATTCAAAATTCTTCACATATGATTTTAAAACTTTATAAACCACAATGCAAATTAACTAAGAAATTTATATACAATTTTCAATTTGCAATTTAAAATCATTAATGAACAAATCACAGCAGAGATAAGAAAAATATATGGAATGAACATAGAGTGAGCATTTAGATGTTCTTAGAATTAAAATAAAATGGTAGGGAGCGGTCTTGACCGTTCCGCTCCCACGATTCCGTGCATCCCCTAGAGGAACGGTCAAGACCGCTCCCTACAGCTGTCCGACATTTTAATCCTTAGAACATCTTTGCAAACGGTAAAGTGAATGGAATATATTTTTCTTATCTCCGCGGTGGATTAAATCTAAATTGTGAATTACAGTTAACTACAAAATTGTCTTTAAATTATTTTTTCATGTTTTTATGAAAAAATATGAAAACTGCATGAAATATTATTATAATATCTCATGCAGCTATATTTATAATCAGGTTAACTCTCCGTTTTTATTTTATGACATTAATTATTTTAGTTTTGAAGCCATCATACTTTTCTTGTGAGCTATCTGTAATGGCCCATAAATCTATAACGTATTGGCCTTCAGCTTCCGGTTTCCATGAAACAGTATCATCATAACCATCAATATTGTTAATCCATTTATTTCGTGTTATATCATATACATGCAGCTTGTATTTATATGGGCTTCTTCCCCCTTTATCATTTTTTATTCCGTTTACTTTTATTGTTTCACCCAATTTAAAATCTGCTTTATCCATTATCATATCTCCGGATAAATTTACCTTACTATTATCTTTTGGAACTGAATTCATATTAAATGCATAATAGGAATCATAATCTCCATTACTGTTTCTATTTACTCCTACATTCCCTGCTTTCTTTACCCAAATAGAAAAATAGTATGTGCCCCTTTTAAAAGTTTTTCCTGTATCAACTTTAAACGGAAAATTCGCAGGAACAGGCTTTGTATATTTATCTGTTATTTCCTCCCACTTTCTTGTTTCTGCATCGCAAGCCCAAACTCTGTATTGTACATACTCTGTATTTTTAGATACTATACAAAAAGATTGAGCTTCTCCATCAATAATTGGTGAATGATCAAGCCCTACAAATGTAATTGATGGTATTTCTCTTTTTTCACCCCTTGAAACAGAAACAGCTTTCATATACTGATTATTTAGCTCAATTGCAGTATTGCCATCTATTATTCCAGTTGGAGAAACACCGCAGCTTTTTTGAAAATCCTTAACTGCCAAAGCTGTTACATTTCCATAATAGCCAGTAATCTTATCATAATTATAAAAGCCCATAGTCTTTAGCTTTTGTTGAAAACTACTGACATCTTTCCCTGACATGCCAACTTTTAAGTTTTTACCACTGTATGATTCATTTCTTACAACATCAAATTTAACATTTATTTCATCATATTTTTTCATATCGCTGTCATCATATAGCGATACTTTAATATTATAGCTTCCTGCAGATTTTGGGTTGAATTCAAAAGTATTTGCATCATTTGTTTTGGAAAATAAAAAGTCACCATCTAAAAAGACTTCATATTTATAAATCAAATTATCAGTTGATGAATTGTTAGTTTCTAATGTTAAAGTCACTTGTTTATTTATTTCAGGCTTTTCAGGGGTAACCTTGCTGCTATTAATTTTAGGCTGTGAAGTTGGAGTATCAGTATCCTGCGGAGTGTCAGCATCAACAGGCAGTCCATCCATTTTCTTAATTTCTACTCCATCATAATAAAACTTTAATATATCAATAAAACTTTGCCCTGCCTCGGCCCTGTTTCTTGCTCCAATCTGGCTTAATCCAACACCATGACCATGGCCAAACCCTGAAAATGTATAAGTATTTGCTGTATCATCATAGGATACGTTATAGAGGCTGCTGTCTAAAGATAAGAATGTTCTTGCCTTCTCCTTATTGAATGTTTTGCTATTTTCTTGTCCACTATTATCCTTATATATAATATCTATGGAATTTACCCTGCCGCTTTGAAACTTAGTAATGCTATCCATATCAATTTTTATAAAACATTCATCATTATTTATATAGCCCTCTGATTTTAATATACTGTCTATCTCGCTTACAGAATATTTTTTATCACCATGAGGCCAGGGGGTTATATCAAAAGAATCCGGTTTTGCTTTAAGATAAGGTAAACTTTCATGCCATACATTCCCTGAATCTTCAGTATATCCGCCATCACTACCTGAATAATAGCTAGCAATTAATTTATTATTATAAAGCATAACCATTCCTTTAGTATCATCCACAGCTTTTATGCATTTTTTATTTGCCTCATTAAAACCCCCATATACTTGGCAGTGAGTTGTATCGCATATATCATAACCATCCTTGCTATGCTTAATACCAATATTTTTCAATGTATAATTTCTTGCAGCTACAGCTTGAGCTTTAAGGGCTTCAATTGGATATGATTCTGACATTTCACAAGGAACTACTCCCTTTATGTAATCTTCTAAGCCTAAGGTATTTATTGGTAAAATAGTTTCTCCATTTGCCTTAAACTCCATAGACCCTAAATAAGTATGAGCCTTCAATCCGTTTTTTATTTTTATCCTATTATTTTTCCCCTGCGAAATGAAAGAAAGCTTATCATAAGCTTGATTATTAAATAATATTTTCCCATCTGAAATGCTTATTACAAAGCTTGTACTGTTTAATGGAATCTCTTCATTTAACATATAATTACCTGTTAATGATATTTCCAATGTCTGTGAC
>DHEX01000102.1:15934-37391 GCA_002400085.1 Clostridiaceae bacterium UBA4839
CCCCCCATATTTCTACATTTAATATTAATTATATACCAAAAAAACCTCATATTGCAAGACTTTTTGGTCGAATATTCCAAAAATTATGGAGGCGAACTCGGAGCTGTTGCAAAATACCATCATTATAAAAAGCAAAAGACAGCGGAGATAAGAAAAATATATGGAATGAACATAGAGTGAGCAAGTAGATGTTCATAGGATTAATAAAATGTAGGGAACGGTCTTGACCGTTCCGTTGATGGGCGAGCGGAATCTATGAGAACGAAACGGTGCCAACACCCAGTAACAATTTCATTCTATGGTATTTCCAGAACAATCTGAATTTGGGAGGACGGAACGGTCAAGACCGTTCNNCTACAGCTGTCTGGCATTTTAATCATCATTCAACTATTTTCATTAAAGCCTCTTCAAGCTTATCAACTTTTTCTTCTGCATCCTTTAAACTTTTTCCGCAGCATGCAAAATAAAACTTAATTTTAGGTTCTGTACCAGATGGCCTTGCGGTAACTAAACTTCCATCTTCAAAGCAAAGCTGAATTACATTTGATTTTGGCAGTTCAATATTTTTTTCATCATTATGAATTATATCTCTTTCTATTTTGCTTAAATAATCTTTTACCTTAATAACCTTAATTCCACATAATTCTTTTGGCGTATTAATCCTTAAATTTTCCATAATAGAATTTATCCTTTGTGTTCCTTCAATGCCCTTCATTGTAAGAGACTTTAGCCCTTCCCTATAATAGCCGTACTTTTCATATATATTAATTAAAGCATCATATAATGATAATCCCTTTTTCTTATAATATGCAGCCATTTCGCATATCAAAGATGAAGCAATTACAGCATCCTTATCCCTTACAAAATTCCCAAGCAAATAACCATAGCTTTCCTCAAATCCAATAATAAAGTTTTTCTTTCCCTCGTTCTCTTTAATTTTTTCACCTATATACTTAAATCCAGTTAAAACATCAATTATCTCAACCCCGAAGTCATCGCAAATTTTTCTTGCAATTTCTGTTGTAACAATAGTTTTAACAACAAAGGGATTATTGGGCATTTTCCCTAATTCCTTCAATTGACTTAATACATAGTATGTGAGCAAAGTTCCCGTCTGATTTCCAGTTAATACTCCAAAATTTCCATCCTTATCTTTAACCACTATTCCGACCCTGTCACAATCTGGGTCAGTCCCAATGATCAAATCAACATCCTCATTTTTCGCCATTTTTAGTGCAATTCCAAACACTTCAGGATCTTCAGGGTTTGGATATTTTACAGTACTAAAATTACTATCGGGCAGTTCCTGCTCCTTTACTACTTCAATATTTTTATATCCAAGTTCCCTTAAAACCCTTCTTACTGGCTTATTTCCAGTTCCATGCAAAGGTGTATATATTACTTTAAGGTTATCCTTTCCATAATCAATAGCTTCTTTATTAATAGACAGCTTTTTTACAAGCTCAATATATTCATCCTCAACCGAGTCAGGAATAAAATTATAAAGCCCCTTTTTAACAGCATCATTATAATCCATAAATTCAATATTTTCATATTGAACTTTATTTATTTCATTTGAAATGCCTGCTGCATGCTCCTCAGTTATCTGTCCTCCATCATTCCAGTAAACCTTATATCCGTTATATTCTTTAGGATTATGGCTTGCAGTTATTACAATGCCAGCAGATGCTTTTAAGTTCCTGACAGCAAAAGAAAGCATAGGTGTAGGCTTTAATTCTTTGTAAATATAAGTTTTTATTCCCTTCGCATTAAGAACTAATGCAGATTCTCTTGCAAAAACATCCGAATACTTCCTTGAATCATAGGCAATTGCAACAGAAGCATTTTTTCCACTGTTTTTCATAATATAATTAGCCAATCCTAATGTAGCTTTCCTTACAGTATAAATGTTCATTCTGTTTGTTCCAAATCCTATAATCCCTCTTAATCCTCCAGTCCCAAATTCTAATTCCTTGTAAAATCTATCCTTTATTTCTTCATCGTCTAAATTGGAAAGCTCTTTTTTTACATCATCTCCAAATGTAAGCCATTTATTATACATCTTCATATAGTCCATAAAAATTCCTCCAACTAAATATTTAAATATTTTTTAATTTACTTAGCCATTCTTCTGCGATTTTATCATCAGGATTTAAACTAAATGCCCTTTCAAAATTTGTCTTTGCTTCATCAAACATTCCAAGATTAAGATAGCAAACTGCAATATTACAAATTATTGCCTCATTATCAGGTGCAATTTTTAAAGCTTCTTGAAAATATTTCAAAGCTGGTCCAAACTTTTTTAAGGATGCAAGATCTAATGCAATCTCAGATAAGACATTAGCAGTTCTGCCATAATTAATTAAATCTTTCAAGTAAACAAGGGCATCCTCAAAATTTCCAGACTGCCTGAGTGCTATAGCAGTATAAAATTTAGCATTAGGGTCATCAGGATTATCATTACAATAAGTAATTAAATATTTTAAAGCCTGCGCACCATGACCCTGCTTTACCATTGCAACAGCATTATCATAATTTTCTACAGCATCTATTTCTTTAAGAATTTTAACTGATTCTTCGCCATAATCCTTATCATGCTTGCACATTGATAGGTAATGTTTTGCCATATCTAAATCCTTATCTGTGTAATACTTTCCAAGGTTGAAATTTGCAGGAATAAAGCCTGGATAATTTTCAGTAATCCTTTTTAGGCTTTCTACTATTTCTGGGACAAAAAAGTCCTGCTTCGTTTCATCATAAATATTCATAAGAATTACACATCTATTATATAAATTTGATTTGTTTGGATTTAGAATACATAATGTGCTTGCATATATAAGTGCCCTTTTTTTATCATCCTTAGCACTCTTTTCAATTTCCAAAATCAAATAGTTTTCAATTCCATCAATTGATTTTAATTTTTCTATATAATTTTGGTTATATTTAAATTTTTCATCACAACATAATACATAAACCATTCCATTTATCAAAAAAGTAACTGGTATCTCATCATGACCATTTTTAGCAACTTTTACTATATCATTTGAGCTAATAGGATATTCTCCCTTTTCAATTTTTTTACCATTAGCAAATGTAATATCCCTCCCTATTTCTACAAACAATATATTACCGAGTTCATTTTTAAGATATTGATGAAAGTCCATAATATCACCCTGCTTTTTATATATAATACAATTATTTTAATATAACGATAATAAATAAACAAGGAGGCATCTATTTATTTAAAAAGTATATTCTATATCAAGGAAAAAATTATGGCTAATTGCAAGACTAATTAGGCCGAAAAATAAAAAGAGGTTTGATTTACTTTTGCAATTAAATTAAGTAAAAATTATTTTTATTTTTTGAAAAATTATAATTGCATTTTAGCATTTATTATTCTATAATAAAATAGATTTTTTAAATAGAAGCAAACCTTGATTTTTCAAGGATTATATAGTTCTAAATATTAAGAAAGAAGGTGTATATTTAATTGTATAAGATGGATCAAAGTCAAACTCCAATATTTGACTCCTTAATGGAATATGTAAACAGGGATACTATTCCTTTCCACGTTCCTGGGCATAAAAAAGGAGTGGGAATGGATAGTAAGTTTAAGGATTTTGTTGGAACTAATGTACTTTCAATTGACGTAACAGTTTTCAAGTTAGTAGACAGCCTTCATCATCCAACTGGTCCTATAAAAAAAGCAATGGAACTTGCAGCAGATGCCTATGGCTCAGATATGGCATTTATTTCTGTCAATGGGACTTCAGGTGCAATACAGGCAATGATACTTGCAGTAGTAAAAGCTGGTGAAAAAATAATTGTTCCAAGAAATGTTCATAAATCCGTTACATCAGGAATAATTTTAAGTGGTGCAACCCCTGTATTTATGCAGCCAGAAATAGATAAAAATGTCGGCATAGCTCATGGGGTAACTCCTGAAACAGTTGAAAAAACATTAAAAGAAAATCCAGATGCTAAAGCAGTTTTAATTATAAATCCAACTTATTATGGTGTAGCCGCAGACATTAAAAAAATTGCTGAGATTGTCCACAGTTATAATATTCCCCTTATAGTTGATGAAGCTCATGGACCTCATTTAGGATTCATAGATGAACTGCCAATGTCTGCAATGCAGGCTGGGGCAGATATGTGCGCCCAAAGCACTCATAAAATAATTGGCTCCATGACCCAAAGTTCATTTTTACAGGTTAGAGGGGAAAGAATTGATATAAATAGAGTTCAACAAATAATGAATTTGCTTCAAACTACCAGTCCTTCCTACGTTTTAATGGCTTCTCTTGATGTAGCAAGAATGCAGGTAGCAACAAAAGGAAAAGAGCTTTTAAATTATGCAATTTCTCTGGCTAACTATGCAAGAGAAGAAATAAATAAGATACCAGGACTTTATTGTTTTGGAAAAGATATATTAGGAAACCCAGGCGTATATGCACTTGATCCAACAAAAATTACTATAACATGCAAAGGTTTGGGCCTTACTGGATATGAATTAGATCAAATATTAGCAAATGATTATCATATACAGGTTGAAATGTCTGATTTATATAATGTCCTTGCTGTTGGCTCTTTTGGTGATACAAAAGAAAGCATCGGTAAACTAATTGAAGCACTTAAGGAAATAAGTAAAAAATATTATGGGACAAAGCCTGTTATTGGTGAAGCTATAGATATACCAAGTATACCTAAGAGAGTTCTTACACCAAGGGAAGCTTTCTACGGAAAAACAAAGTGTGTTAAGCTCGATGACAGCATTGGAAAAGTTTCTGCAGAATTTCTCCTTGCATATCCTCCAGGAATTCCTATAGTATGCCCAGGGGAAATCATAACTCATGAAATAATTGATTATGTAAAGGTACTTAAAGAAGCAAATCTATACGTCCAAGGAACAGAAGATCCTGAAGTTGAAACAATTAAAGTTGTTGAAATAGATTAATTCAGATTAATTCACGCATATTAAAAGACTGCCAAATGAACTGCTCCCTTCCAAGCAAACAAGTTTTTATTATTTTACTTGTCTGCCTGTAAGGGAGCATATCAAAATGGCAGTCTTTATTTATTTATTTTTTCTTACTAAAGAGATCCTTTCTTCAATCTTGTCCTTTTCAAGATTATTAAAATATTTAATATATTCATTTTCATTCAAATTAATTACTTTATCATATAATGCCAATAAATTGCATGCATAATCAATAAATGTTTCAAGTCTTAATGACATCTTTTTAATGCCTGGGCTTGTCATAGTAGTAGCAATACTTCTTTTTTCATGATTGATTTTTTTTCTTATACCACCATAATAATCTCTTCCTTTATCAAACAGCTTAACAATCCTAAAATTCTGCATAAAAACTTCATTATAATAAGTTTTAATCTCGTCCATCATTTTTTCCGTAAAAACTACTTCTTCCATTCCTTCATAACTTCTAATCTTATCTATATATTTTTGAACAATTTCCCTGTTTGCAATCTTATAATCTATGTGTTTATTTAAAATATCTATAATTTCATCGCAGCCAGCTACATTCTCATCCTTGAATAGTTTAAGGGCAGGAATCATCGCATCATATTGCTCTTTTTTTTCCTTAATTTTTTCATCAGATTCAATAAATCCTTCATAAGTTTTAATAGAATTTTCATCAAAAAAAGTTTCAGCTCTATACCCTATTTTTGTGAGGGCTTTTATGGTATATTCATTGTTTACTATATTACCATCATCTGTTATATAGCAAATTCCACTTATTTTCTTACCATTTACGCCCAAAAAAGATTTGTAATATGCTATCTGTCTATAGTTTATACCATCAAAGTTTAATTTTTGTGATACTTTATATATCTCACCTGATTTCTTATTTATTGATGCAGCTCCTTTAAATTTCTTATCGTCATTCATATAGAAGTACATAGTATTCCTCCTTTATGGGACATATAACAACTGTTTTCCACCGCCGTTATCAAGCCTATTCATCATTTTAAAATTGACTTCTTCCCTTTTTTATATTGTGTTTTCTCTAAACAGCCGATAATTTTCCCTTAATTAGCATTTTAGCTCTATATCGTTTTTATTTTAAGCTTGTACACTTTAGAAATAAGTATAACAAATAATCCCTCTTTTGAAAACAAAATAAACTTTATAAAAATCTCCCCCAATGCAGCAAAGTTTTGATACTCTTGACTGAGTGATATTTTCTAAAAATTTGCATCTTGGCAAGAAAATCACCTCATTTCAAGTTAATTTTACTGTTTATAGTATTTACCTAAAATGAGGTGATTATTCGAAATATATGGCAAAATATAAAAATACTTATCCGTCCCAAACTTTCCAAATTTTCAGAAGAGTACTCATCTGTCCTAAGAGTTGTTATATGTCCCAGGTTCCAATTCCGGCTTTTAGGGCTTTTACGTTTAGAGAATAGAACTTTTCTGGTACATTTTCTTTAATTACGCTATCCCAATCCATATTTTCTAAGCCTAAAGCTTTAATCAATGATCCTAACATAACAACATTTTGAGCTTTGATATTTCCGAGACCCTCTGCTATTTCCGCTGCTTTTAATGCCTTAGTCTTGGGAACACTTTCCTGCAGCTTTTCAATTATATTTTCAGGGTATTGTTCTGCTCCAATTAAAATTGGAAGAGAGTATATCTCATAGTCATTTACAACAAGACTTCCGCCTTCCTTTAAATATTTCAAATATCTTACAGCTTCAATTTTTTCAAAAGCTACGATAACATCTGCTTCTCCATCTCCAATAAGCGGTGAATAAACCTTTTCCCCATATCTCACCTGTGTTGTAACACTTCCACCCCTCTGAGCCATACCATGAACTTCAGACATCTTTACATCATATCCAAATTTAATAAGCCCCTGTGTCAATATCTTTGAAGCAAGGATTATACCTTGACCACCAACACCAACAAATAATATACTTTTAACCATATTATTCACCCACCTTTTCAATGGCATTAAACTTGCAAACCTGATAGCATAGTCCGCACCCATTGCACATACTTTGATCAATGATAACATGTCCTTCTTTAAATGATATTGCAGGACAGCCTGTTCTCATACAAGCTTTGCATTCTTTACACTTTTCAAGATCAATTTTGCATTTCATATTTGCTCTTCTTTTTTGAACTTCCTTAAGAAGTGCACAAGGCTGCTTAGCTATAATTACAAATGGTTCATTAGCGTTATATGCATCTTTTATGGCAGCTTCAGTTTCATCAAGTTTATATGGATCAACTATTCTTATATTTTCATCTTTAATCCCAACTGCCCTTACAATAGATTCAATACTAATAATTGGAGCTGGTTCTCCCTTTAAAGTTCTTCCTGTCCCTGGATTATCCTGATGTCCTGTCATTGCAGTAGTCCTATTATCAAGTATGCACATGACAATTGGACTGTTATTATAAACTGCATCAATAAGCCCCGTAATCCCTGAATGGAAAAATGTAGAATCACCAACAAAACCAAAAATCTTATCATCCCTATTTCCCATCTTTGCTGCCTTTTCAAATCCAATTGCAGCAGATATTCCGGCGCCCATGCATATTACTGTATCCATTGCATTAAGTGGTGGTTCATCACCTAATGTATAGCAGCCTATATCCCCAGTTATTATAACATTCTTTTTTAGCTTACTTAACTTACTTATTGCATAAAAAACTGGTCTATGTGGACATCCTGGGCAAAGCATAGGAGGTCTTGATGGTGCCTTTACATCCAATTCATAAGATTTCTTTGGTTCTTCCTTTAAAAGTGCTTTTCTTATTATATCAGGATTTAACTCATCACAGGTTGGAATAAACTCTTTTCCAATACATTGAATTCCAAGTGTCTTAACATAGTTTTCAATATATGGGTCATTTTCTTCAATTATATAAACCTTATCAACAGCTTTTGCAAATTTTATTATCATCTTATCTGGCAGAGGATATGAAAAACCAATTTTCAAATATGAAGCGTTGTCTCCAAATACTTCCTTTGCATATTGGTATGAAATTCCACTTGTTATAATTCCTATTTTCTTATCTCCCCATTCGATTCTATTTAGGGGACAATTGTTAGAGTATCCTTGAAGCTTCTCAAGTCTTTCTTCAACTTCGGGATGTTTAACTTTTGAATTTGCTGGTGTCATTATATATTTTTTGGGGTTTTTCACATAAGGTTTAACACCAACTTCAACTCTTTCACCAAGTTCAACTATACTCTTGCTGTGTGATACTCTTGTTGTAGTCCTAAAAAGTACAGCTGTATCAAACTTTTCACTTATTTCATATGCATATTTTACAAAGTCTTTACATTCCTGACTGTCTGATGGCTCAACCATTGCAATTTTTGCATGTGGAGCATATAATCTATTATCCTGTTCATTTTGCGAGCTGTGCATTCCAGGATCATCTGCAGTAACAATTACAAGCCCCCCGTTTATACCCTCATATGCAATGGTGAAAATAGGATCCGCAGCTACATTCATTCCAACATGTTTCATTGCACAAAGCGACCTTGCACCTGCAATTGCTGCACCACATACAACCTCGGTTGCTACCTTTTCATTAGGTGCCCATTCTGCATAAATTTCTTTATATGCTGCTATATTTTCAAGTATCTCGGTGCTTGGTGTCCCAGGGTAAGCTGCTGCTACTGTACATCCGGCTTCATAGGCTCCCCTGGCAATAGCTTCATTCCCTGACATTATTTTTTTCATTTAATTACCCCCCATTATTTTAAATTTGCCACAATACTTCCAAGTGCTATTGAATATAATTTGGATTCATGGGTATCTGCTCTTGAGACTAAAACAATAGGGCATTTTGCTCCCATTATAACTCCTGCCGATTTAGCCATTGCAAAATAAGTCAAAGATTTCCCTAATAAGTTTCCTGCTTCAATATTAGGAACTAAAAGAATATCTGCCTCCCCAGCTACAGGGCTATCAATGCCTTTGCGTTTAGCTGCTTCTTTTGAAACTGCGTTATCAAGTGCTAAAGGTCCATCAATTATGCAATCTCTAATCTGGCCTCTTTCACACATCTTGGTAAGTGCTGCTGCATCAAGAGTTGCTTGCATATCAGGATTTACAACTTCAACAGCACAAAGAGGTGCAACACGAGGTGAATTTATGCCCAAAGCTTTTGTAACTTTAACTGCATTGTTTATTATCTGAACTTTCTGAGTTAAATCAGGATTAGTTACCATTCCACCATCGGTTAAAAATAATAACTTATGATAGGTTGGAACACTATAAACCATAACATGGCTTAAAAGTCCACCACCCCTTAACCCAATTTCCTTATCAAGTACAGCTCTTAAAAGATCTGCAGTTGGAACTTGCCCTTTCATAAGGAAATCCGCCTTGCCGCTGGATACAAGTGAAACTGCTGTCCTTACGGCTTCAAGTTTTGACTTAACGTCCACTATTTCATAACAATTTAAATCAATAGAAGCTGCTCTTGCTATTTTCTCAATTTTACTCTTATCGCCCACCAAAGTTGCCTCAATTATACCAAGCTTTCTTCCCTCATCCACAGCAATCAAAACCTCATCATCCTCAGCCGCTGCCACAGAAAGCCTCATTTTGCGTCCACTTTTTGCCATCTTCATCATAGCATCAAAATCCTTCATCATAGTTGTCCCCCCTTTTCAATTAATTGCATATTTTAAACTGTATTTACACTCTTGTCTAAAATATTCTATACCACATATTTTATCCGATGGCTACCATCCGTAATATCCCGCTTAAGGCGGGAAATAACGGCTGCTACGCCCCTGGATCGGCTCTTCTAAGACTCAGATGGAGGAGAGTATTACTTATAAGCAAGCTCCACCTGAATCTAAGAATCGCCTTATCAGATGGCTACCATCCGTAATACCCCGCTTAAGCGGGGGTATTACGACTGCTACGCCCCCTTAAAGGCTCTTTCTAAGCATCAAAATACATACTGTATTCTATAGGTGATGGTATAGGCAAAATCTTAACAACTTCATTTTTATATTTATAATTAACCCAGTTATCTATAAAGCCTTTATCAAAAACTCCACCTTTTAATAAGTACTCATAATCATTTTGAAGTGCAATAAGTGCTTCTTCTAGTGATTTTGGAAGAGCTTTTATCTTTGCTTTTTCTTTTTCTGGAAGCTCAAATACATTTACATCATAAGGTCCAAAACCTTCATCAGTAGGATTAATCCTATTTACAATTCCGTCAAGGCCTGCCATTAATAGTGCTGAAAATGCTATGTATGGATTCATAGTTCCATCTGAAGGTCTAAATTCAAATCTTTTTTCCTCTGGTTTAGTTGCATAGCCTGGAATCCTTATTACAGCAGTTCTATTTGCTGTACCAAAGCATATAGAAACTGGTGCTTCAAATCCGGGTACTAATCTTTTATATGAATTAGTGCTTGGATTTGTAAATGCTAAAAGTGATGGTGAATGTTTTAAAACACCCCCAATAAAATAAAGTGCATCCTGGCTTAACCCTGAATATCCTTTTTCATCGTAAAATACATTTTTACCATTTTTCCTTAGCATCATATGAACATGCATTCCACTGCCAGCTTCACCATATAACGGTTTTGGCATAAAAGTTGCTGTCTTTCCATAAAGCATTGAAGTATTCTTAATAATATATTTAATCATTAATGTTCTATCTGCCATTTCAGATAATTTACCAAGTTCAACTTCAATTTCAAGCTGTCCTGCTGCACCAACCTCATGGTGATGGTATTTTACTGGTATGCCTACATCTTCAAGTTTAAGCACCATTTCTGATCTTAAATCATTTGTAATGTCATGAGGAAGTGCTGCATGGTATCCTCCCTGAAAAGGAACTTTATATCCTTGATTGTTTTCCTTATTATTTGTATTCCAAGGTGCTTGTACAGAATCGATAAAAACTTCTTGGTGATTATGTTGAATTTCATAACTTATATTGTCAAAAACATAAAATTCAAATTCTGGTCCTACTAAAAACTCATCAGCAATCTTAAGGCTCTGCATATATTGTTCAGCTTTTTCAGTTATAAACCTTGGGTCCCCTTCGAACCTTTTTTTATTATTACCAATTTCATATATGTTTGCTATCATGCTTAAAGTTGGTATATTGCAAAATGTATCAACAAAAGCTGTTGACATATCTGGAATAAATACCATGTCACTTTTTTCAACCACAGCATAGCCATAGCTAGAGCCGTCAAATCCTATTCCTTCCTTAAAAATATTTTCATTTAACCTTGTAACAGGTATAGATAAGTGCTTCCACTGCCCTGTTAACGTAATCATTTTAAAGTCAATAATCTTGATGTCGTTTTTCTTTACAAAGTTTTCTAATTCTTGATAATTATTAAACATTTTTTCCATCGCCCCCATATGAATTGTATACAATTTTAGTATAATTCTAATAATTCGAAAGGTCAACATATAAGCTTTCATTTAGGTGCCAGCCTCTTGACATCTGACATTTAAAATCATTAATGAACAAATTACAGCGGAGATAAGAAAAATATATGGAATGAGCGAACATCTTTGCAAACGGAAAAGTGAATGGAATATATTTTTCTTATCGCAGCGGTGTATTAAATCTAAATTACGAATAAAACACAAGTTCCACTCGTCACAACAATTGAAAAATATTATACAGCAAATTGAAGTTACAAATAATACCTTTCAATAGTATTTCCATTATTTACATTTATAAATTTAATTTCACCATCTTCAAACACTGCAATAGATGGTATTCCATCGCCCTTAGGTACAGAAGGACTTCCTGGATTAACCATCAAAGTTTCAAAGTACGGCTCGCACTTTCTGATATGTGTGTGGCCAGTAACCATAATATCTGCCTTATAAATTCTTGCAATATTTTTAATCTTATCCTCTTCAATTTCACCATGCATTACTACAAATCTTATATTATCTTTTTCATAAATAATAATTGGAGAAAAAACTGGGAGAGATAGTACCGCCATGTCCACATCTGCATCACAATTTCCTCTGCTAATAAGCATAGGAATTTTACAGTTCTTTATTTCTTCTGCAAGTTTTTGAGGATCATATCCTTCTAAAATAGGATTTCTTGGCCCATGATATAATATGTCACCGGCACATAAGATCATATCAGAGCCTTTTAAAATATTAATTGCCTTTTTAAATTGCTCAGGATATCCATGTAAATCACTTATTATACCAATTTTCATTGCTATAACCTCCTAAGAATAATTTTTAGTCGACACCAATTATATAATTACTTCTATGATTAGTAAATAGAGTCCTTTACCCTATAGCATATTATTCCACATATATTTTTTTCATTATTGCTAATAATAACATAGGTAAATTATTTTTTTGAGGAGGCTTATAAAATGATGAATGCAGGAAATAAACAAATCGAAAGCAACAATCTAAAAGTAATTAAAGATCAACTTGCATATGAATCTTTAATGAACAAAAAATTTAATGAATATGGAGAGATGTGCAGTGACCCGCAAATCAAATCCCTTTGCAGTCAATCAAGTGGGGTTCACAAACAAAACTTTACCAATTTAAAAACCTACCTTGATTCCCATCAATAAAAAATAAAATGGAGGCGTAATAATTATGAATAATGTAAGAGGTACTACAGGACTTACTGATAAGGACATTTTACAAGATTTGCTGACAACAGAAAAGCAGGTTGTTTCTTCTTATAGTACAGGAATAACTGAAACTTCCTGTCCAAACCTTAGAAATACCCTAATAGATAATTTTAAGAGTGCCCAGGATACACAATATAAAATATTTGATACTATGAGACAAAAAGGTTGGTATCAAACAAAAGATGCCCCTGATAATGAAGTTCAACAGCTTAAAACAGAATCCAGCCAAATGATGCAGGAGTTGAAATAATTTAAAAAAGAGCTGCTGCAAAAACTGAAATTCATTTTGCAGCAGTTTCCTTTTTAATTATTTCCAGGATTTTTTCATCAGCTTCATTTAGAACCTTTATACCATTTTCTAAAAAAAGCTGAGCTGTAACCCCATTTCCTTCTACTATTTTCCCTGTAAAAGTCCCATCATAAATCTTCCCTAGTCCGCAGGATGGGCTTTTTGCTTTTAAAATTGCAATATGGCATCCCTTTTCTTTTGCAATCTCAAGGGCGGATTTTGCTCCCTTCTTATATTCCTTTGTTACATCTATCCCTTTTTTGTTAACTACCCTTACTGCTCCCTCTTCGCTTTTTATTATTTCAGAAGGGCTTCTTGGAGTTTCTAATCCCCCAAGCTGTTCTGGGCAAATTAAAACTGCTTTTCCTTCTTTAAATAGTTCATATATGGCTTCATTAAAATTGTTTCCTCCATTATATTTGCAATTAACACCACAAAGACAAGCACTGACTGCTATCATAAAACTCTCCTACCTTTTTAATTGAGCTATAGTAACCCCGCTTCCGCCTTCACCTATATCTCCCATTCTTATACTTTTAATATAGTGATTATGTTTTAAATTAGATTGAATTCCTTCTCTTAACGCACCTGTCCCCTTACCATGGATTATAGTTACATTTTCTATCCCTGCTAAAGATGCATCATCTAAATATTTATCAATATTATATAAAGCCTCATCTATGGTTTGACCCCTCACATCTATAGACGAAGATATCTCTGCTGCCTTTTGCTGCATAATCTTTGCAGCTATAGATTTTTTAGGCTTCTTCTTTTCATTTTTCTGCTTTAAAAGCTTACTAAGGGGCACATTTACTTTCATCATTCCGACTTGCACTAAAACTTCCCCTTTAGAATCAGGTTCTGTAAGCACAGTTGCTTTTTGTGAAAGTGTACTTACAAAGACTTCCTCTCCAACTTTTACATTCTCAACCCTTTCCATGCCTTCCTTTATTTCAAGAGTATCTACATCTTTAACTTCCATACTATCTAGCTTTTCTTTAAGCTGTTTTCTTTTATCTTCAGCGTCTTTTATTGAAATTTCTTCGGAAGCCTTAAATTTCATTTGATTAAGTTCTTTAATTATGCTGTCAGCTTCTTTTTTTGCCATTTTAACAGTTCTTCTTGCTTCTTCCTGAGCTTTTCTTATAATATTATCTCTTTCTGTATCCAATTTGTATTTTTTATTAGAAAGCTCCTTTTTTAGCTCAGCTGCTTCTCTTTTCGCTTTTTGAGCTTCTTCAAGTTCCTTCTCTACAAGCACAGTCTTATTCTGGAGATTTTGAATAACATCTTCAAATTTAGCAGCATCCTTAGAGACCATATTTGCTGCATTATTAATGATCTCATCACTAAGTCCAAGCCTTCTGGATATTTCAAAAGCATTAGATTTCCCAGGTATTCCTGTAAGCAATCTATAAGTTGGTCTTAATGTTTCAACATCAAATTCTACAGAAGCATTTTCAAAGCCTTCCTCTTTCATAGCAAAAACTTTTATTTCACTATAATGGGTGGTTGCAATTATTTTTGCTCCCTTTTCATATAATGTTTTCAAAATAGACATTGCAAGGGCTGCACCTTCTGTAGGGTCAGTACCTGCTCCCAGCTCATCTACCAGAACTAAGGATTTACTGTTAACTTTTTCAAGTATATTAACAATGTTAGTCATATGAGAGGAAAATGTTGATAGACTTTGCTCTATACTTTGTTCATCCCCAATATCAGCAAATACATTTTCAAAAATTGAAACTTCAGAACCATCTTTGCATGGAATTGCAAGCCCTGAAGATGCCATAATCACTAAAAGCCCAACAGTTTTTAAGGTAACAGTTTTTCCGCCTGTATTAGGCCCTGTAATAACAACAGCATTATAGGTTTCACCTAACTTGACATCAATAGGTACAGCTGTTTTTTTATCAAGCAGTGGATGCCTTGCGCCCTTTAGATATATTTTCCCGTTATTATTTACCTCAGGTATAGTTCCTTCCATGCTATAAGCTAGCTTACCCTTTGCCATTATAAAATCTAAATATGCAGCATTTTTATTATCAAGTTCTAATACTGTCATATTATCATAAACTTTAAGGGATATTTCCATAAGAATTCTATCTATTTCTTCCTTTTCTTTTAATAAAAGCTCCTTTATTTCATTATTTAAATCTACAAGGGCCATTGGTTCAATAAAAAGTGTGGATCCACTTGAGGATTGATCATGAACAAGACCTGGTACAGATGCTTTACATTCTGCTTTAACTGGAATTACATATCTTCCTTCCCTTATTGTAATAATATTATCTTGAAGATATTTACTATAAGTTTGAAGGGTTGACTGCGTCTTATCCTTTATTTTTGAAGTTTTCTCCTTAATAGATTTTCTAATCGAGTGAAGCTTCTGGCTTGCATTATCCGATATTTCCTCTTCACTTATAATTGCATTTTCAATTACTTCCTGCAGCTCCTTTATATAAACCATGGAATCTATAATTTCATATATAATAGGAAACTGTTCACTTTTTGAGCCATCCTTCATAAACATTTTAAGATGCTTTATACATCTTAATAAATCACAAATATTTAGAAGTTCTCCGGGAGTCAAAACATAACCAATTTCTGCTCTTTTTAAAGATTCACCTATATCCCTTATGCCCTCTAAAGGCAGACTTCCCCACTTCATAATTATATCAATAGCTTCTTGGGTTTCTTTAAGGCTATCCTTAACTTCATATTCTGAAGTAGAAGGCTTTAAATTGCTGCAAAGCTCCTTTCCTAAAGAAGACTCCGCATTTTCCATAAGCATATTTTTTATCTTATCATACTCTAAAACCCTCAGAGTTCTTTCATTCACTTAAATCAATCCTTTCCTAAAAAGAATATATCTATTCTTTCTGCAAAGCTCCCTATATTCCCACAAAGAGCTTTGTCCATGCCCATAGTTTTATACTCAATATCATTTTCTAAAGTTAATTATACACAATCTGCAAAAAATACAAAAGGGGTTAATAATAAACCCCATCAGCTACTTTTTTTATTTTGTACATCCTTTAGTTCCTTAAAATCCTTTTTAAGTCTTATAATTTCTAATTGGTTTTCAAAAAGCTCATCCTTTAAATTATTTGTTTCCATCTTAAAACCTTCAATTTGCTTTTCAAGGCTGCTATTATTTTCTTTAAGAAAAGCGTTTTCCTTAACAAGTTTTTCAAGCTCTCCACCCTTTTTATCTGCATCAGATAGAGAACTTTCATAATTATTTTTTATATTTTCATTTTCTTCTAAGCTCTCTTGATAAAGCGCCTTTATGTTTTCATATTCCTGAGTTAAAGATTTATATTCTCCCTCCATCTTCTGATACTTTTTAATAGCTGCTTCATACTTTTCCATTGGCTCATTTACTCTTTCTTTTAAAGCAGCATTTTCAGCTCTTGCCTTATAAAGCTCATCTGCAATGGTAAGTGCTCCAAGAACAGCAGCGGATGTTGAACTATGCTTGGCATTTTGATTTGCAATTTCTTTTATTTTCTTATCCACATAATTTGCAATGGAAAATAAATAATCTTCTTTTTCATTACCAGTTAGAATATATTCGGAACCATTAATTTTTACTACTATTTTATTTTTAGGCATACAAAGCACCCTTTCAATGGTTTGTTACCAATATTTTTATTTTAAATTAAAATGTACCTATTAAATACTATTCTACCATTATTTTTTATAATTTTAAGCCTTATTTAAAACTTTTTTTATTTTTTAATAAATTTAAGGCAAAAAAGCGGAAGGGGCTGTTGCAAAACTTCATGATTATGGAAAACACAAAGACAGTGGAGATAAGAAAATATGTAGAATAAGCAAGTAGGGAGCGGTCTTGATCGCTTTGCCGCACAATGATCAGAATTTAGGAGGGCAAAGCGGTCAAGACCGCTCCCTACAACTTATAACGAAAATATGATTTTAATTTAACATTCTCTTAATTTTGCACCAAGTTTTTCTTCAAGTGCTTTTACAATTCTTTCATGGACCTTGTTAACTTCCTCATCCTTTAATGTCCTTCCTTCGGCTCTGTAAGTAATAGAATATGCTATGCTTTTCATCCCTTCCGGAACCTGTTTCCCCTTATATACATCAAATAGCTTTATTGACTCCAAAATGTCCTTACCATTGGCTCTTATAATATCTTCAATTTCTGCTGCAGTAACCTCATCCTTTACAAGCATGGCAATATCTCTTGATACAGAAGGATATTTTGGAAGAGATTTATATTTTTTATTAAGATTTGAAGCCTTAAACACTGAATTTAAATCTATTTCAGCAATATAAACTCTTTCTTCAATATCATAGTTATCTGTTACATTTGGATGCACTTCTCCTAAGACTCCTGCTTCTTTATTTCTAATAATTATTTTTGCAGTTCTTCCTGGATGGAATATCGGATTTTCTGATTCTTTAGCAAAAAGACATCTTTCAATTCCAAGTGCATTCATTAAATTT
Source organism: Clostridiaceae bacterium UBA4839 (assembly GCA_002400085.1). Lineage (GTDB taxonomy): Bacteria > Bacillota > Clostridia > Clostridiales > Caloramatoraceae > UBA4839. The sequence continues at coordinate 33,367 of DHEX01000102.1, forward strand.
TCTACTACTCCCTTTATGTTATAGAAGTTAGCTCCGCCATACATTCCAATAACAAGCTTATCCGTTTCTTCCGGAAGCTCATCGTTTTCCCTTGGAATAAAAACTTTAGCAATTTCAAAAAGCTTTACCTCATTTATTCCTCTTGAATAATTGGTTGCCATAACTTCCATCATAGAGGGTATAGCTGTAGTTCTCATAATACTGAAATCTTCTCCAAGAGGGTTTGAAATTTTAACAGCATTTCTAATAGCATCAGAATCAGGAATACATATTTTATCATAAACTTTTGGACTTACAAAAGAATAAGTCGTGCACTCATAAAAACCGCTTGAAACCATAGTTTCCCTTACAATTTTTTTTAACTTCTGATCCTTTTTTACTGTTCCCTCTACAGTTTCACCCACTATTTTTCTTGTTGGAATATTGTTATATCCATATATTCTTGCTATCTCTTCTGCAACATCCTCTTTTATTTTTACATCCTGCCTAAACGTTGGAACAACTAAGTTAAGCTCATCCCCAATTAAATTAGTTTTTATCTCAAGAGATTCAAGCATTTCTTTCATCATTTCAGGCTTAATATCTGTTCCTAAAAACTTGTTAACCCAAGAAGCTGAAACTGTTAGCTTGTGAGGCATTAAAGGGTTTTTATAAACATCAACTGTGCCGCCTACAATTTCACCTGCTCCTAATTCTTCAATTAAATTACATGCTCTATTCATAGCCATTTCAACAAGATTTGGATCAATGTCCTTTTCAAATTTAGAAGATGCATCTGTTCTTAATCCAAGCTTTTTGGAAGTAAGTCTTATAGAAGTTCCATCAAAGTTTGCACATTCAAATATTATGGTATTTGTATCATTTTTAATTTCAGAGTTTTCTCCACCCATAACCCCTGCTACAGCAACAGGTTTTTTATCATCTGCAATAACAAGCATTGATGAGTTCAAAGTTCTTTCTTCTCCATCTAAAGTCTTGAACTTTTCATTATCTTCAGCTTTCCTTACAATTATTTTACTGCCCTCAATAAATTTATAATTATAAGCATGCATTGGCTGACCAAGTTCTACCATAACATAATTGGTTATATCCACAATATTGTTTATTGGCCTTATACCAGCTTCCTTAAGCCTTTGCTGCATCCATTCCGGGGAATCCTTAACAACTACATTTTTAACCATCTTGGCAGCATATCTTCTGCATAAATCATCTTTTACTTCAACTTTTAAATAATCATTTATATCCTCATCATTACTGCTATATGCTGTATTGACTGGTTTTAATTTTGTCTTAAAAGTTGCTGCTGCTTCCCTTGCTATACCATAAACACTAAAGCAGTCAGCCCTATTTGAAGTTATTTCAAAATCTATAACTCCTCCATTTAATCCAAGCACTTCTTTAATGTCTTCACCTATTGGGGTTCCCTCTTTTAGTATCATTATTCCATGTACAGAATCCTCATCAGCAATTCCAAGCTCTACCTCAGAACAAAACATTCCATTTGATTCTACTCCTCTTAATTTGCCTTTTTTAATTTTAACTCCACCTGCTAAAGTAGAACCATGAAGAGCAACAGGCACTATATCATTAACTCTAATATTTGTAGCAGCAGTAACAATTTGAATAATTTCATCTTTAATATCTACCTTGCATATTGTAAGCCTATCAGCATTAGGATGCTTTTCAATGCTTAATATTTTACCAGTAACTACCTTGCTTATTTCCTTGCCGTTTTCAATTATTTCTTCGACTTTTGAACCGGAAAGAGTAAGCTCATCACCTACCTCTGTAATACTTTTATCTATATTTACATAATCTAATAACCATTTATATGGAACTATCATTTTATCACCCCTTTAAAATTGTTTTAAAAATCTTAAATCATTTTCATAAAATAATCTTATATCGTCAATTCCATACTTTATCATAGCAAGCCTTTCAAGGCCCATTCCAAATGCAAAGCCGCTGTATTTTTCAGGATCAATTTTTCCCCTTCTTAAAACATCAGGATGTACCATACCGCAACCTAATATTTCAATCCATCCTGAATTTTTACATATTCTGCAGCCTTTTCCTCCACATGCAAAGCACGAAACATCAACTTCAGCAGAAGGTTCAGTGAATGGAAAATGATGGGGTCTAAATTTTGTTTTTGTGCTTTCGCCAAAAAATCTCTTTGCAAAAGTGTCTAAAGTCCCCTTTAAATCTGACATTGTTATTCCCTCATCTACAACCAATCCCTCAATTTGAGTAAACATTGGAGAATGAGTAGCATCAACAGCATCAGAACGGTAAACTCTGCCTGGTGCTATTATTCTAATTGGAGGTTTTGATTTTTCCATTTCTCTTATTTGTACAGGGGATGTTTGTGTTCTTAAAACCACGCCATCTTTAATATAAAAAGTATCCTGTTCATCTCTTGCAGGATGATTCTTAGGTATATTTAAAGCTTCAAAATTATAATAATCAAGTTCTACTTCAGGACCCTCAGCTACTGAAAATCCCATCCCTAAAAATATCTCCTGTATTTCATCTAAAACTTTTGTAAGAGGATGAACCCCTCCAATTGGATTTGCTTTTCCCGGCATTGTAACATCTATTGTTTCAAATGCTAATCTCTGCTCCCTCTCCTTTTCTTTTATTGATTTTTTTGCATTTTCAATCGCATTTTCAATTTCTTCCCTTACATCATTAGCAAGTTTACCTGCAGCAGGTCTTTCTTCAGGAGAAAGGCTTCCCATCCCCCTTAATATTCCAGTTAGGACTCCTTTTTTGCCAAGATATTTAACTCTGATTTCTTCTAAATTATCACTGTTTATGCTTTTTTTTATTTTTGTCATGGCTTCAGTTCTAATATTTTCAAGCTCTTCTCTCATAAACTAAACTCCCTTCTTAAATCATTATAATTTATCAAATTAAATTAAAAATTACAGCGCCGTTTCACTATGTATTTTTATGCAAAACAAAAAGCCCCATCCCCACAAAGGGACGAAGCTTTAATTCGCGGTACCACCCTAATTGACATAAAGTCCACTCATAATTTTAACGGAAAAACCGTTCCATCCTACTATTATAATAAATACACCTATACTTCAAATGGAAAGCTCCAGAGGGAAACTTCAGATGATACTTCCTGCAGACTCATCTCTCAATCACAGATGATCCTCCCTGTGCGCATATCAGCTTACTTGCCTCTATCTAAGCCTTTAATATTCTATTTGAAAAAATTATAACCATAATTGTTTACGTTGTCAACCTTTGCCTTACAACTTCGTAAATGATTACTGAACAAGCAACAGCTGCATTTAAGGATTCGGCTTTTCCAATCATAGGTATTTTAATTTTCTCATGGCAAAGCTCTATGTCATCCTTGCTCATACCCCTAGCTTCGTTCCCAATTACAATAGCTGTATTATCTTTAAAATTACAATCATAAAGATACTTTTCAGCTTCAGGGCTGGTAGAATACAATCTATAATCATTATTTTTTAATTCAAAAGAAGCTTCTTTAAAATTATCATAAAATACAATAGGAATATGAAATATAGAGCCCATGGTTGCCCTTAGGGCTTTGCTGCTGTAAACATCTGCGCTGCCCTTTATTACAATAAGACCTCCTGCACCTGCCGCATCTGCTGTTCTTATAATTGTGCCCATATTACCAGGATCTTGAATTTCATCAAGCACTACAATGAATTTATTTTTTATATCATTTAGTGTATATAAATTTTTTTCAGCAACAGCTACTGCACCTTGTGGATTTTCCGTATCTGCTAATATGCTGATTATATCATCAGACACTTCAAAAGCTGGGCAGGATTCATTTAATATTCTTTCATATCCTGAGGTTTTAAAAAGTTTACTGCTGTATAGTATATAGTGAACTTTTGAAGATTTAATACCCTCTTCAATAAACCTAATACCCTCAATTATATATTTGTTTTGCAGCCCTCTATATTTTTTTTGTTTTAGCTTTACAGCTTCTTTTACATGCCTGCTATCTTTCCCTATCATATCATCATTCC
>DHEX01000035.1 GCA_002400085.1 Clostridiaceae bacterium UBA4839
GCTTATTCATATACGCGAGGGTGCTGCTGCCACAGTCCCAAGGGCATTGTTTTATTGGTTTCTTAATTCATTTAGAAAGTGAGGTGAATGCTATGTTGAACACTCTCTTTGTAGGTATCGATGTTAGTAAACGAAATAATGTTGTTCGATTCACTGACTCACTCGCTGAGTACCAACCAACTATATATACCACCTACTAATAGGTAGTAGGTTCCTCTAACGCCTTCAAAAATTTGCAGCTTTCTGAAGGCTTATTAAAGTGCATCTTTTTCTAGAAATATTATACATATTTCCTTCAAATTTTAATTATTTATGTCTTGATATGTTACCACTAGACTTTCAAAGCCAATTTTTGCCTCTCACTATATAAAGCGACATTTTAAGGAATTACGTTGCATTATTGGCATCGGAATCTCTGAAAAAATACTACTTTTAAAAAAGCATGAATTTTAAAGAAAAACAACTTTCATAGAAACCAAAATATGCTTATTAATTAGCTTTATATTTAAAAGAAATAATAAAAATAGTTTTTATTCAGCTTTCATATGAAACACATATATCATTAAATTTCATATTTTTTATAAATACTTACTTTTTCAAAGGTTGCCTTGTAACTTGGGATGTAGTGCTTTATGATTTTTATTCTATTATCCAGCACATTCCATAAACTTTATGGCATATTATAAAAGAATTTGTTGTAAAGTTTTTTATAATAAATTAACAATAATGGTGTAATATTGTAGTAGTGATTATTATTTAGGAGGTGAGTGTTTTGAAACACAAATTAATTTCTTGTACTGTTGCTGCATTATTATTTAGTTTGACTATTTCTATAATAGCTATTGCTGCAACTCCGCTTTCTGGCATACATATGCCATCACCATCTTTTGGATTTGATATTACCGAACTTTACTCAATTGAACAAAAGTATAATGAAAAATTTACTGATGCAGCTATGGGATGGACATATACATCTTCAAAAGCTAATATTTATATTGATAATTCTAGTGAAAATTATGTAACCTATTATTCCGATCCATGTAGCTCTCCTTATGCCATTAGTGGGGATTTTGACGGAAGCGATGGTCAAATGAAATGGGCTATTTGGATTAATAAATGTCTAATAGACACGAGAGGTAAAAGTAATAATTTTATACAAGGTGTTTATACACATGAAATTGGACATGCATTAGGTTTAGCTGATATAGATGGGCCTACTGCATTGCTTACGAAGAATAAATCTATAATGAATTATTATACTGATTTTAATACTTATTATAATCCTATGCCTGATGATGTAGAAGCAGTAAGGGAAGTGTATCCATAAAAAAAGGAGGTGAATGCCATGCAAAAGACCAATAGAAAAACAAAATTATTTTTTCTGTTGTTAATAATAGGGTTGGCTGCTTGTTATGGAGTTCGAAAATACTATGATAAGCAGAAAGAGCATAAAGCATTTGCACTGATGGACTACTATTCTTCCTCACAAGAACTTGTAAAGTATTCCGATAATATCATAATTGGAAAGGTTAAAAGTGTAGAACAGCCATTTACTACTAATTTAGCTGATTATGCGCCTGATTCATCCAAATCTAAAGCATATAATTTAAATGTAAAATTCGAGCACATATGTTCACAAGTTGAGGTAATTAAATCTATAAAAGGGGACTTAGAACCTGGAAAAGTCATACCTGTTTTACAAAGCGGAGTTTCTGCTAATGGAAGAACTTTTACTGTACCTCCATCCAAGATCCATAAAAATGATGAGCAATATATTTTCTTTTTAAGGTATATTGTACCTGAAACCGAACAGCAAAAGAAGGATTATAAAATTCCGCTTTATCTCATAATTAGTCCATTTCAAGGGCAAATAAAAATTATAAATGATAAAGTAAATATTGATAGTTCTGAACTCCCTATGTTTGAGGGTTTAGAAAATGTAAGTGATGTAGAAAAAATTATTAACGATGATATCAACACATTGAATAAGTGAACTTGGGGCTGCTGCACTAAGGAATTTACATACAATATATTGATTTTCAAATTTAAAGTTAGCACAATATATTATAGTATTTATTCTTAGTGCAACAGCCCCATTGAAACTTCAGTTGTGGATTTTGCCCACAGAAGCAAAAAAGTAGAATTCCATCTTATAGAAGATGGAATTCTGAAAATAGATAAAATTAACTGGCAGCGAAACCTCCAAAAATATACTTTTCAGAGCTTTTGCTGCCAGTTAATCATTTGTTAATTTTAATTGGATCCCAGCCATAATCCTTAATATACTCAATTCCCAGATGATTTGCTTTTTCATATTCGCTTATCATTTGAATACGAACTTCACTACGCTTCTTGTAAATAGATTCATGATTCATAAATTCTTCATATAATCCATGAATACCTTTGCAGAATTCCTTTATATCTTTTGCATAATTATCGCCTTCACCTGCTTTCTTTATTTCAACAAACCTTAAACTTCCATCTGCTTCTCTTTGAAATGTAATTATAGCTGGTGATTCCCCGCCGCCCATGTTATTTAACTGATTCCCATAGAGCTCATAATATCCTGAATAAAAATTGCCATAAACATTTACTTTATTATCCTTTTCATCAACTTTAAGAATAATCGGATAAGGAATGTATACCGCATTATTTTGATGCGTATATCTACTACAATTCTTCTCACAGTCACATAAATAATCGCAAACGGCTTTCATAATTTCATCTGAACCTGTGTACTCAAAATCCGGTAATTGTTTTAATTCTGATTTATCAGCTTGTATATTGAGTGGTTTCATTTCATATTTATTTGTTTCCAGATTGTAGAAGCATAGTTCTGTTGTCTGGTTCTGCTCGCTTAATCCTGAAATAACCATCATACATACTATATTCTGTCCATTTTCATTTTTAAAGACATAGGCAAATTTACTGTAACTGTGGTCCCCATCATTGAGTTTTTCCTTTACCAAAGGAACCTTTGAAAATGCATCTACATACTTTGAATAGCTATTATCCTTTAGGTCTTTTAATTTAGAAAGGTTTTCTTTAAGGCTTAAATTTAAGATATTTATTGGTGAAATAACTGGAACCTCATCCTTGGGGGGAGTTTGAATATTGCTTAAATCAAATTCATAAATTTCTCCATCTGGTTCTCCATTTTTTTCATTATAAATCCATAATTTTTCTCCATCTTCGGATAAAAATTGGGTTTTTATAGTTTCAGCATTTATATAATTGCATTGAATTTCTTGAAGATTAATTGCACCTAAAACAGCTTCTTCCTTATAATCATACACAACTGCACCCAATTCATCTGCAAAAACAACGATTTTTTCATTGCAAAATACAATCTTCTTCGCATAAACCTCCTCTTTATGTGTGACAATATCGTTCGTAAGAGTTTTTCCTGTAAACCACTGTTTAATCGTTTCCACAAACTTTCCATCAGTAGCTGCATTTACAGTTGTACATCCTACAAATAGCACACAAAGACAAGCAGCAACAACCGCCCATCTATTCCATGACTTTTTTGCTCTTTTGCTTTTTTCTGCCTTTGAGGCATTTTCAATAAGTTTATCATCTATGAACTCCATTTTATCTAAGAAATCCTTACCTTTCATAATGCAACTCCTCGTATAATAGTATTTGC
>DHEX01000110.1:0-6391 GCA_002400085.1 Clostridiaceae bacterium UBA4839
TCACTGTTTGTGAATATAATTGCTATGGTGATTAGAGGTATAACTATGAACATTATAGAAAGTATTGATAACTATGGTATGGAATGCGGAAATAAAATTGCACATATCTATCGTGATAATAAACTTACTTATAAAGAGCTTAAAGAAGGGTCAGATGCTCTTGCATATTACATAATTGAACAATTTAAGGATGATAAAACTCCAATTATAGTTTATGGACATAAAAAAAGCGAAATGCTCATATCATTTTTAGCATGTGTAAAGGCAGGGCATGCATATGTCCCGATTGACAGTTCCTTACCAGATGTGAGGGTTAGGGATATAATTGAAGGCTGCAATGCAAAGCTGATACTTAGTATTGAGAATCTGAATATTCCTTGTGAAGAAATTACTATAAAAAATTTAGATGAAATAAATTATATATTTAAACAATATGCTGGAAAAATCTCTAATTATAATTATATGGTAAAGTTGGAGGAACCATATTATATAATTTATACATCAGGGAGTACAGGAAAACCAAAGGGAGTTCAAATCACCCTATCTAACTTGCAAAGCTTTATAAAGTGGGGATTGTCTATATGCAATTTAGATAAGGATAGAAATTATGTATTTATGAATCAAGCCCCATTTTCATTTGACCTTTCTGTTATGGATCTTTATTTATCCCTTGCAAGCGGCTCAACGCTTTTTAGTATTGATAAAGCTATGATATCAAATACGAGCGAATTATTTGAATATTTTAATAAATCAGACATAAATATTTGGGTATCAACGCCATCTTTTGCTGAAATGTGTCTTACTGACAGCAGCTTTAATTCAAACCTTCTTCCAAATGTTAAAACATTTTTATTCTGTGGAGAAACCCTTTCAAATGCCTGTGTGGAAAGACTTAAAGAAAGATTTAAGGAAGCTAAAATTTATAACACATATGGACCTACAGAAACTACTGTTGCCATAACTTCTATTGAGGTTGATAATGAAATTTTAAAAATTAATCCGCTCCCTGTAGGCAAGGTTAAAGATGATTGTATTATAAATATAATTGATTCAAATGGCAGGAAGCTTACAGAAGGTGAAAAGGGGGAAATTGTAATAGGCGGTGATAGTGTAAGTATTGGATATTATAAGAATGAGGATATGACAGCAAAATCCTTTTCTAAAACCATGATAAACGGAGTGGAGAAAAGATGCTATAGAACAGGAGATAAAGGGTATTTAAAAGATGGATTACTTTATTATTGCGGTAGAATTGATTTCCAAGTAAAATTAAATGGTTTTAGAATTGAACTTGAAGATATTGAGAATAATCTTAGAAAGATTGATTTTATAAGAAATTGTGCAGTTCTTCCTGTTATGAGGGACGAAAAAATTCAGTACCTAACAGCTGTTGTGACTTTAAATAAAGAAGTAAATGAAAAAGAATTTAAAATAGTAATGATGATAAAAAGTGAGCTTAGAAAGTTTATTCCTGATTATATGATACCAAGGAAAATAGTAATTAAAGACAATCTTCCTATGACAGCAAATGGGAAAGTTAATAGGAAATTACTTATGGAGGAATTATGATGTTGCCATTTAGCGGGCTTTTCTTTTTTTACATTTTATTTATTTTTTTTATTGGGGCTATTATCTTAGGAATTTTAGGGAAACCTTTAAAATGGTATGGTTTTTTTGTAAACCTATTTATGCTGTGGCTAATTTTTGGGAACTCTAAAAAAAATATAATAATTTTACTTATGTTTTTAACAGGGGAATTAGCATTAGTTGAAATATACATACATATTAGAAAACATTTTAATAACAGATGGATTTTGTGGATTATGATTCTTTTTTCTATATTGCCTCTTATTCTTACAAAATGGGGAGAACAATTAATACATAGGCATGTAGCACTGCTTGGAATTTCTTATTTAACTTTTAAAGTAGTTCAGGTGCTTATAGAAACATATGATGGATTAATAGATAAGATGAATCCCCTTAGCTTTACTTATTTTCTTCTTTTTTTCCCCACGATCAGTTCTGGACCTATTGATCGTTCAAGAAGATTTTTAGAAGATATAAGTCATGTTATGAAGAAAGAGGAATACATTGAAAATTTAAGAAGGGGAATATATAAACTTGGTAAAGGAGCATTTTTTAAATTTTTTCTTGGGGCTATAGTTTCAAACTATTGGATGGCAAAAATTCCGACCGATAGAAATTTTATAAATATTTTAAATTATATGTATGCATATAGTTTTTATCTTTACTTTGATTTTGCAGGTTATAGCTTTATGGCAGTCGGAACAAGTTATATTTTTGGGATTAAAACTCCTGATAATTTTAATATTCCCTATTTAAGCCATGATATAAAGGAATTTTGGAACAGATGGCATATGTCGCTTTCATTTTGGTTTAGGGATTTTATTTATACAAGGATTGTAATGTCGTTTATAAAAAATAAAGTCTTTAAAAACAAATACACTGCATCTTACATTGGATTTATTATAACCATGTTTACCATGGGTGCATGGCATGGAACCCAAAGGCATTATTTAGTATATGGATTATATCATGGAATACTTATATGCTTTACTGATTATTTTGAAAGAAAGAGTAAATGGTATAAAAGTGTAAAAAATAATGAAAAGTGGGACACAGTATTTACATTTGTTACATTTAATCTTGTATGTTTTGGATTTTTGATTTTTTCGGGAAAATTATTTATATAGGAGGTTGTAACTAATTATGGAAGAAAAAGTTTTATCAATTCTTGAAGATATTTGTGGCACTGATGAGATTAAAAATGATATGGACATTGATTTATTTGAAAATGGGCTTTTAGACTCACTTGGTGTTATAGAGCTTATTGTAGATATTGAGGATAATTTTAATATAAAACTTGAACCCACTGAGGTTAAAAGAGAGGATATCAGTACCCCTAGAAAGGTTATTGAATATCTATCAAAGAGGACTTAAAGATGAAAAAAGTAATTTGCACTATAATTTTAATAATTTCTTTGATTATATTCCCTAATATATATATTAAATGTCTTAATAAATATTATGATGGAAAAATTGATGGAGTTTATTATGATGAAATAGGTAATTTGCAGGATGGCTTAAAAAACTCAGGCCTTGAGCTTCAAAAAAAATCCCTGGACAGAAGCGATAATATTCTAATTTTTGGTTCATCAGAGCTGTCAGGAACTAATTTTTATACACATCCATCAAATTTTTTAAAGAATAAAGTAGATGGCTTTCAAATAAATATAATTGGGAGGGGCCATTATCAGGATTTCGTTCATGCAATTAATTTTTTAGCTCTTGATGATAGTATTCAAAATAAAAAGGTAGTTATTATTTTATCACCACAATGGTTTGATGAATCGGGAATTAAACCTGAAGACTTTAATATGGTTTTTTCACCTATTCAATTTTACTCAGTTATGTTCAATAAAAATATCGATAAAAGTTCTAAATTAAAAATTACAAATAGAGTAAAATATCTGCTAAGCACGACTAAGGATTATAATCAGGATAGACTTTTTTGTAATTTATATTCAAGTAATAACTTTTTTTCAAAAGCTTCCATTGATGTACTTATGCCCTATTATAAATTCAAGTATGATTTACTTACGGTAAAGGACAAAAAAAATACATATGAACTGTTTAAAAAATATAAAAATAAAAGCCAAATTATAAAGGCTGATAGGAAAGATATAAATTGGAATAATGAGCTTAAAAAGGCAGAGAATGTTGGTAAAAAAAGCTGCACAAATAATGACTTTGGTGTTTATGATGAATATTATAGTAAACATTTGGCACCAAAAATGGAATATTGGAAAGGCCTATATAGAAATGGTTCCTATGCTGTATCCCCCGAATATGATGATTTGACTTTTTTACTTGATGTATGTAAAAAGCTTAATATTAAACCTCTTTTTATAAGTGTTCCTGTTAATGGGCTGTGGTATGATTATACTGGGTTTCCAAAAGAGGGTAGGGAGGCCTATTATAAGAAGGTAAAAGATATTATCGACCCATATGGCTATAAAATTGCTGATTTTTCAGGTAGTGAATATGAAAAATACTTTTTAGGAGATATTATGCATGTTGGATGGAAAGGATGGATTAAAATAGATGGGGAAATTGAAAAATATTATTATGAAAAGTGAAGAAAAAATTATCAATAATGATTTTTTCCTATTATTATTTTTATTAATTACGATAGCAGCAGTGACAAATACATTTTTAAAAGTTGGCGGAAATAAAGTAGAATATATATATAGTCAATTTTAACAGGAAAAATTTATATTTGACTAAATATAATATAAAATGTATAATTAACAAAATTAAAGTGAATAGAAAAGGTAGAGGAGCATTATTTAACAGTATCCTGTGGAGGTAAGCACAATGAAGCAGGTGAAAGGAAATATTGCCGAAGCATATAGGGGGCTTAGATCTATATGTCTGGTTCTGCATAGAATATATGCAGAACTGTCACAAAGTAATTTGTGAAGAGCTATCATTCAAAGCAGCACATTTTTTATGTGTTTTAACGCCCCGAGTGATACTTAGGGTGTTTTTTGTTATGATACTTTCTCTCCATAATTCACTTAATAATTTCTTAGGAGGAGAAAAAATGAGGAAAAGGAACTTATTACTAACAACTTTATTAACATTTCTATTCTTATCTTTTACAACAACTGCTTTTGCAGCAGAAAATGAACCAACTTTAAATGCTGCAAGGTTTGGAATCTTTACGCTTATTCCCCCTCTTATTGCAATTGCACTTGCTTTTATAACTAAAAATGTAGTTTTATCACTGTTCTTAGGAGTATTTTCAGGCGCATTTATACTAAGCTTAAATGGAAATAATGTATTTGGGGCATTTTATTTTGGGTTTTTAAAAGTTATAGATTTAATTCAAGGCTCTCTTGCAAACAAATGGAATGCAGGCATAATCTTGCAGTGCATGGTTATAGGAGGTTTAATTGCATTGGTTTCAAAGATGGGCGGAGCAAAAGCTATTGCAGAAAGCCTTTCAAAAAAAGCAAAAACTCCAACCAGTGCGCAGCTTATAACTTGGCTTCTTGGAATACTTGTTTTCTTTGATGATTATGCAAATTCATTAATTGTAGGACCTATTATGCGTCCGGTAACAGATAAAATGAAGGTTTCAAGAGAAAAATTGGCTTTTATAGTAGATGCTACAGCAGCACCTGTAGCTGGAATTGCACTTATATCAACTTGGGTTGGCTATGAAATAAGTCTTATTAAGGATGGATTTAGTTCCATAGGTCAGCAGGTAAATGCTTATGGAGTATTTGTATCCTCTATTCCATACAGATTTTATAATATATTAATTCTTGCGTTTGTAGCATTTACAGCTATTTTTCTAAGAGAATTTGGACCTATGCTTCATGCAGAAAGAAGAGCAAGGCTTACAGGCAAAGTTTTATCTGATACAGCAAAGCCTATGGTATCCACAGAAACTACGGGGGTTGAGCCAAAAGAAGGAATAAAGCTTTCTATTTGGAACGCAATAATTCCTATTGGAGCTTTAATAGTTTTTTCCTTTTCAGGATTTTATTTTAATGGATATAGAGCTATAATGGGCGGAGAAAACTCTAGGGTAATAAATCTTTTAAAGAGTTCTCCTGCTTCTTTTGCAGCATTTAGAGAGTGCTTTTCTGCATCTGATGCATCTGTAGTTTTATTTCAATCAGGTCTAATTGCCAGTATAATAGCTATTATAATGGGAATGGGCCAAAAGATATTTACTTTAAGTGAAGCAATAGATACTTGGATTGAGGGAATGAAGTCCCTTGTAATTACAGGAGTTATCCTTTTGCTTGCATGGTCCTTATCTGGTGTCATTAAGGAGCTTGGAACAGCAGTATATTTATCCTCTGCACTTTCAGATAAAATTCCAGCATTTTTATTACCATCTTTAATTTTTGTATTAGGCTCTATAATATCCTTTGCGACAGGAACTTCATATGGAACAATGGGAATACTTATGCCTCTTGCTATTCCTCTTTCATATAAGGTTTCACCGAATATGAGCTTTGTAACATTATGTGTAAGTGCAGTGCTTTCAGGAGCAATATTTGGAGATCACTGTTCACCTATTTCTGATACAACTATACTTTCATCCATGGGATCTGCCTGTGATCACCTTGACCATACAAGAACTCAGCTGACTTATTCAGTTACAGTTGCAGTATTTACTGTGATTTGCGGCTATATCCCATGTGGACTTGGAGCACCAATTTATATTGTTCTTCCTCTTGCTATATTATCTATGGCAGCTCTTGTATATTTTGTAGGCAAACCTGTAGAAACACATGAGGCTACAGCAATAAAGAACGCATAAAAAATATATTCCATTCACTTGACCGTT
>DHEX01000110.1:6503-8203 GCA_002400085.1 Clostridiaceae bacterium UBA4839
ATTATCATAAATGAATCATAGACACTTCTAAATTGGTGGGTAGTTCCATTGACAACAACCTTATAAGTAAATATAATATATATGTCTGATATATGCGCTCGTAGCTCAGTAGGATAGAGCAACGGTTTCCTAAACCGTGTGTCGGGGGTTCGACTCCCTTCGGGCGCACCAAATAGAAAGTAAGATGTTTCAGAGGTTGAAACATCTTTTTATTTTGGTAGTATTAGTTGACATAACTTGAAATGGGGACATTTTGGGGACAGAATGGGTAGAGATAATTTATGATATATAAAATATTATTTTACTATTTTTAAGAGGACTTTGCTATATTTTATTTTATATAAATATTAAATTTAGGAGGTAACACACACAATGAAGGACAAAAGAACAACAGAATTTGTACTTGGGCTTATTGGCGGTATTTTTGGAATTATAAGTGGTATAATGGCAATGGGGGTTAGCGGCCTTGGAGCAGCATTTAATGCAGAAGGGGCAGCAACAGTTGGTAACCTTGGAATAGGAGCTGTATTATTATCAACTTTAGGTATAGTTGGCTCTATAACAGTAAGAAATAAAGCAAAGCTTGGCGGAATTTTAATGATTATAGCAGCAATTGGGGGTGTAATCTGCATATCAGCATTTTATATATTGCCTGGGATATTGCTTGCAATTGCTGGCTTAATGGGGATATTTAAAAAATCTAAAAAATCAGAAGCTCAAAAATAGAAATAACGGATTTAAAGCCCTGACGTATATTTAGTCAGGGCTTCGACTTTCTTTGGGCGCACCGAATAAAAAAACCTGCGAAATTGTGATTCACAGGGTTTTAATTTTAAATTATTTAATTTTTCTCAAAACAACTTCTTCATCCTTTGCAACCTCATGTTCAATTCTGTTAAGCTGTTCGCTATTTTGTTTATATCCATCAAACAATGCATCGAGTTTTTGACCATGTTCCTGCTCCATTTTGAAAACTGTTTTTTCGAGCTTATCAATTCTTCCATCTATTTTGTCGATTCTTCCATCAACTTTATCAATTCTTCCATCTATTTTGTCGATTCTTCCATCAACTTTATCGATTCTTCCATCAACTTTGTCAATTTTGTTATTTACCTGTTTAAATCCTTCTTGCATTTCAGAATACATTTTAGTCATAAATTCAAATAACTTTTCATCTTCCATAAAAAATTAGCTCTCCTTTTTATTCAATATTAAATTATTTAGTTCTTCTCAAAACAACTTCTTCATCCCTTGCAACTTCATCTTCAATTCTGTTAAGCTGCTCACTGTTTTGCTTATATCCATCAAACAATGCATCAAGTTTTTGACCATGTTCCTGCTCCATTTTGATAGTTATTTTTTCTACCTTTTCAACTCTCTTATCCACCTGTTTAATGTCGCCTTTTAGGCCATTGACATCACCTTTTAAGCCATCGATGTCGCCTTTTAAGTTTTCATACATTTTTTCCATGAGTTCAACTATTTTTTCGTTTTCCATAAAAAATTCACTCCCATTTTTTTATTCGACATTGGATTTATATTCAAACAATCGATTAAATCATAAATATCACTTGTTCCATTGTACATTAATTTAATTCTTTTAGGTTATACCCTAATACTGATATTTATATTATTTCCAATAAATATTATATCGGGTTCACAAATAATTATAACATCCTTTATTCGGCTAAGTAAATAGA
>DHEX01000111.1 GCA_002400085.1 Clostridiaceae bacterium UBA4839
GTGGAAGTCATTGAATATTCTTTGATCCAATTTGCATTTTTAAAACAATTTATAATTTCTTCTTTTAATTTGTTATTTTTTATAATGATTCCATTAATATTGACCAATTTACTATTCTTATCTACAAAATTTCCTATACTTGAACCATAACAACATATATAAAAATCACAATCTGTATTCTTTGCTTTCCTCCACCCAATAATATTTAAATCTTTCAATTTTTCATTTGGTTTAGATTTAAGACTAACTGGTTTTTTATAGATATTAATACAACAATGTTTTTCAATATTAGAATAATATCTACTTTCCAAATCCTCGCTATAAATTAAATCAAAATCAAATAATTCATGATTGTTTTTATATTGGCTTATTGGTTCTATAAATGATATATATGTACCAAGTTTACATGACTTCTTATAAAATTTTTTTTAAATTGCAATTAGCTCTACCAAATGGTGGATTACCTATAATACATCGTCCCTTTTTATAAGGCAAATCAAGTGTTAAGAAATCTTGTTTTTGGATTCTTTTATCATCAGGTTCAATATCATAAGCTAAATATGGTTTGTCTAAATAGTTAAGAAACACTCCTGCACCTGCACTCGGTTCAAGATATTCTGTAATATTATCTGTTCCTATAATTTCTTTAGTTTTATTTACACAATATTCTGCTAAATCTGATGGTGTATAATATTTATCGTTTTGTATTTTAGATATATTATCATTCTCCTTTTTTATAATATTAGAAAATCAATTCTCTCCTGCAAATTCTCCATAATACTTCTGTCTCATTTTCTTGGCAAACGCTCCTGCTTCATCAGCGTCAGTAAACGTACCAAGTTTTGTATTCTTTCCATCTACCATAAGTTGAACAACGAATTTTCCATTGATAACTGCTACATTTCTATAACCAGATTTATTGTTTGAATTCTTTGATACACGATTTTTACAATTTTGAGCATCACTAATTTTTCTTAAATTTTCATCTGTATTATCAACCGTATCATGATTTATATGATTTACATATTCACCATGTTTTGCATCTGTTAAAAACCTATGTAAAAATATAGTTTCGCCATTTATATGATATCCCCTATATTTAGTACATTGAATATAGTAACTACTTGTATGTGTATTCCATTTTGCAAACCATTTAACATCAAAATTTTTCATTTTACTATTAAATGTATTTAAACTAACTTTAGTAATTACATCTTTATCTTTAACATTATCACAATAAACCAATACAGTATTGCCTTGAATTGCATATCTATTTTTTATCACTTAATCACCTCAAAACATTTAATATTTACATGTATGTAATTGATTTTTATTACGCTTATAATAACGAATATATCCATCAACTATGTAAGATTTATCTTGTATTTCTCGTTCTTTTGCTAAACTAATCTCCTGCATTTGTTCTGTGATCCTTGGAGAAATATACCTACAATTTCAAATCCTTTATCTTCCACAATTTTGTAACACTCTTCTAATCGTTTATTTATATCTCTCATTTATACATCTCCTTACTTTGCATCCATATCTGATTGATGCAAAATCATTAATCTATCATAAAATTCCTGTCCTACAAGTCTAATAAATTTGTTTTTAGCTTTATCTGTTTCAATAAAAAATGGTTGCATATGCCACTGAATCAAATTACAAATATTTAGAATATCATCATCGTTATATCCCTTATCTTTTAAATAGAACATTGCATCATAAGCAGAAACATTCATATGATTATAATAATGTGCAATATCCGTTGGTTCACCTTTGTAATTACTGAATTGCTTAGTAAATTTCTTTCCAATGTCATGCAATAGTGCGGCAATATAAATATTTTTATCACCTCCATCAATTTATCAAATAACTTTCTATTGCTAATTTTAAATTTTCTGACTGATACAAAATTAAACTAACTTGCAACATATCATCCAAGCTATTCACTAAATAAATATTTGACATATCTAATTGTAGTAAATGGTTTTTAACTAAACTCCGATTTTTCAAAGACTCCTTTCTTAAATCACTATCTTGTAAACTATCATCTAAATAATCATCAATAAGAATTACAAAATATCTCCGATCGTTCAGTTTAATTGCATTTAACACACTAAATCCAATCTCTGATAAACTCCCTAGTCCATAGCTTTCATGCGTAATAGGGAAGAGGATGATTCTATCATTAGCTAAATGTTCCGCTTCAATTTGTGCACACTGTAGATTCCAATCTTTAACTTGTGGATTGTAATAGGGGACATCTTGACTTTTATATGTAACTATAAATTTATCTCTCCAATGTGACTTATCACAAGTTCCGAATAAACCAATAGTCAAATTATTCATTATCATTATTTATGATCAAAACCATTCATATCAATTAATGGCAATACATTATATTTCTTTAATAAATCATAAATAAACAATCTTCCTTTCTGAGTCCACTTAGTATGAATTGCCGTCCCAGTTTCACCATCATATTTATCATATGGAATTGTTTCTGATTTTGTATATCCCTGTGCTGCATAGTCTTTATATAGCAACCA
Organism: Clostridiaceae bacterium UBA4839; assembly: GCA_002400085.1. Taxonomy (GTDB): domain Bacteria; phylum Bacillota; class Clostridia; order Clostridiales; family Caloramatoraceae; genus UBA4839. Next base: position 2,553 of record DHEX01000111.1, read on the forward strand.
TGTCTTGCCTTGCTTAAACTGTACTTTGTGCTTATGCAAAAATTCATTCATCCATTGAGCTGTTTTACCATAATCTTTAGCAATCTGAGTAATTGGAATTGCATTTTTACTACTAAGAATAATATCATAGTAATTTACTTTTGGCTTTTGTTCCTCAATAAGTTGTTGTTGCTGTGCATTAGTCTCTTTTAATTTATTATTTTCATCAACTTTATCCGCAAGTTCACGAAGGGCAGATGAATAATCTTTAGGAAGTGCAAACATATCTTGATTGTGTTCTTTTAATTTATCTTCCATAAGATGAAAAGCATTTATATATGTAGCAGTAAACAAAATACCTTTTTGTCCGGTCAACTTGTTGGCGATGAACTCGCAGCCCTTTTTAGTAATCAAGTAGCACTTGTAAGGTTTCCCAGTACCTGCCGTATATGAGGATTCTTTAAAGAAATTATCAGAACCCAACTTTGGGGACTGACTCAAAGCATCAATATACCCATCAATATCACGGACAAGGTGATCGTGCCGTTTGCCTACCATTCTGGCAACTTCGCGGCTATCAGTATATAAATTATTTCCTTTCATAAATACATTTAATTGATCTTCCATTAATTAAAATTATCTCCTTTTTTATATAATATTATCATTTATTATTTCAATGATTTAATATTTTCTTCATTAATTTCATTTACCGTTTTACCAACATCAATATTATTAGCTACACATAAACCACCAGCAACTTGAATAACATTCACAAATTCATTATCTTTAATTCTATTGCAATACATTTATTAAAACTCTATTGATGAAACAAGATATAGGTTCTTTGCCATCTGGATTATATCTAATTACTTTATATCCTTGACTTTTAATATATTTTTCACGATTTTCTTCATAGTCCATATTTCTATCTTTATGCCCATATTCATCACATTCAATAGCACAATTATTAATTACATAATCAATGTGATAATTTCCACAAGATACCTGTCTCTTAACATCAGCAATACCAGAAAAAACATTTTTTAATATTTGATATATTTTATTTTCTTTATTATGAATATTAACTTTTGTATCTTTTAACATATGTAAATAGATAGGATTATTACTTTTTGATATATAATCTCTAACCTGTTTTGCTACTTGAGAATTACGCAAAAACACAGCAAAATGAATAACTGCACGTTTTGAAAATAATTTAAGACCAGTATGGGGAATAGACAATGTTACTGTATCTGAAAGATTTGCTTCAAGTTTTCCATGATAAAATTTTATTGGAATATTATTTGATTTTAAAACATTTTCCATTTCCGAATATTTTTTATGTACTACACCATCAGAATCTATTTCAGATTGATTTCTATTATAACAAATTGTTACAGTATGTATATCTACTTCATAATAATCTGCAATCATTCTCATAGATACCGCTTCTAATTCTGGAATAAGAAACAAATCTTTTACTTTATCCAATACATCAACTCTACTAATCGCTTTATCCCGATATAATTTTGTGTTTACTAATTTTTCTTCTGTAATTTTAGATTCTACCATTGTAATATAATCTCCTTGTTTTAATTTTCACATATTTATCAATATTATAAGCTTTTATTATTCATTCATTCATTTCCTTTACAACACCCATATAATCCTCACTCCGTTCTTTAAGTCCCTGCATATAAGCAAAATTCAAATATGAATCTTCATTAGTGGTTGTAAAATTTTTACATTTATTTTTTCCTTTATATTCATCAGTACATACACCATACCACATACAATCTTTACACTTATGTAATTTGTTCTTCATTATAAGTCTCAATCTCCGTTTCTATATAAACCACAATCCTTTCTTTTATGGACATATGATTTTTAATATTTTAATTCACTTTCAATTCTTTCTTGAGCAATCTTACAGTATTTATCCTCTTTTTCTATACCGATAAATCTCCGACCGGTATTCATACAAGCTACTCCTGTACTACCAGAACCCATAGTAAAATCAAGAACTAAATCATTTTCATTTGTATATGTATGTATTAAATATTCAAGTAGTGCCACTGGTTTCTGTGTAGGATGTAATTTCCCTTTTTGATTAGCATTTGAATAATCGGTAATTATAGATTTTGGATAATATAAATTATTAATATTATCCTTTCCTTTATCTATGTATCCAGTAACACTATCTTTTTTACTTCCATATGATTTTTTATTTCTTGTTTTCCCAATTGTCATTTGTGGATAATAATTTACTTTACCATTTCCGAATACAGAAATTATTTCATGTATTTTTAATGGTTGAATTTTCGCAAGCAAACCACTCCCACTATTTTTTTTATCCCATATCCAATCATATTTATATTGGTTTAAATTACTACATCGTAATTTACTACTAAATGGTTCTGAACCAAATAAACATATTGCACTATTGTTTTTAATTAATTGATCGCATCGTTTCCACATATTATCAAGTGAAATAATACTATCCCATTTGCAAGCTGTTGTTCCATAAGGTGAATCAGTTAATATCATATCAAATTTAATATTATTCTTAATCAGTTCATTCATGATATCTAAGCAATCTCCTTGATACAACTGGCATCTATCTGTTTTATAATATG
>DHEX01000088.1:0-293 GCA_002400085.1 Clostridiaceae bacterium UBA4839
GCCCAGCGATGAACCTTAACAAGAGTTGTATTGAAATTCAGCTTCGTTCTTCCGGAAGCCTGGTGTCCGACAAGATGAACCTTAACAAGAGTTGTATTGAAATAGACATAATAGCTGAACACTCCTACCGAGTTACTAAAGGATGAACCTTAACAAGAGTTGTATTGAAATAGACATAATAGCTGAACACTCCTACCGAGTTACTAAAGATGAACCTTAACAAGAGTTGTATTGAAATAAGCTATTCTATGCGGAGCTGATAATACTCTTGTAAGATGAACCTTAACAAGAGT
>DHEX01000088.1:487-11600 GCA_002400085.1 Clostridiaceae bacterium UBA4839
ACAAGGGTTGTATTGAAATTAGGCAACTGATCTTCTACTTCTTTTTATAAATGGATGAACCTTAACAAGGGTTGTATTGAAATTGAATTCCAGGGGAGCACCCAGTGCATCCCCTATTGGATGAACCTTAACAAGGGTTGTATTGAAATGCAATATAAGGGAACTTACTGCTCAAATATGGACGATGAACCTTAACAAGGGTTGTATTGAAATTTGGCTACTTCAATTGTAATTGCTTGATTATTGTTACGATGAACCTTAACAAGGGTTGTATTGAAATGGAACTATATAAAGTAATTCATCATGGATTTGCCCTGATGAACCTTAACAAGGGTTATATTGTAATCCAAAACTATAATATTTATTCTTTTTTTTAAGTTATCTATTTATGTAGGTTATTATATTTTTGCTCTCCATAAAGTTATATCTTATCCAGCTTTTAGTAATAATTTCATCGGTTTAAGGTAGTAAAAAACCCCTCATCCTTAACAAATTTCTTAATTAAGCTATCAATGTTATTTCCATGAGAGCAAACCTCAATTGCTATTATGGCTGAATAATTTATATAGATTCTATTACTTTGTATGAAAATTAGTTAAGAGATTGAAATAAAATACTTCTTCTTTTGCTGAAGGTTTAAAAGCTTTTGCATCCTGCTAATAAAGGTCAATAGGTTATACTGTCTTATTTTAGAAACAATAGAGGAATACATATTTTTTTATAGAATAAGTAAGTAAGTGTTATTGGAATGTTTAGAAATTTATGAAATCATTATAAGAATTATGGGGGGCGGATAAATTGAGCATTAGGCAAATTGAATTAAAATGTGAAACTATTACTCCACTTTTTATGTCAGGAGCTGATGGAATGACGCCTGAACTTAGAGCACCATCTATAAAAGCACTTATTAGATATTGGTGGAGGGCAGCTAATGCTGATTTAAATATGGGTACACTGATTGACAATGAAAAAAACATTTTTGGTGGGACGGGGAAGAGAATTAAACAAAATGGTGATACGCAAAAGAATAAAGAATATGGAAGAAGTAAAGTAGAAATTAGGGTTAAACACAATATTTCAAATTATGATATTTCTGACAGCCTATATGGGAATGACATAAAATATAAAATTAAACAAAGTGAGAAAGGTAAGCGTTATAAAGTGCCTATTAAATATGAAGGTATATGCTATTTGTTATATTCTACGATATTACCTAATAAAGAGAGAAAATATATAAAAGCAGATACAAATTTTTCAATAGTGCTTACTTTTAATGATAGAGATAAGAAAGATATAAACGAGTTTTTAAAAGGATTTATTTTCCTTGAATATTTTGGGGCACTTGGGACAAGAAGTCGAAGGGGTGCAGGTTCATTTAGAGTCTTAAGTTTGAATGGAGATACAGAATATATTGATAACAATATAAAAGATAATATTGTTATGGATGAAATAGATAATAATGCCGAAGTTATAAAAAGAATTAAAAATATTACAAGGAATTTAAAAAAACCAGTTAATGAAAACTATTCCGTACTAAAAGGAAGTAAAATTCTTGTTTTTTATCCAAGGGATACATGGGAAGATGCACTTGAATTTACAGGAAGTAATTTCAAAAAATTTAGAGGTAAATTTTATCTCTATCCTAATAATGATATTTATAGTCCTGCTAATTTTGGATTACCTATAATGCATAAAAAAAGAGACAATAAAAGTACAAAAATGGAGGCTGTAAATGAAAAGAATTATAAACAAATTAAAAGAAGATCTTCACCATTAATATTTAAAGTTATCAAAACAGGGGAAAATATATATTTTCCTGTAATTATATATTTAAATGGTGAATTTTTACCAAAGGGTTGTGTTATAAATAATAATATTAATGATGAAACAAAATATCCAAATAGAAATGTTGTTAATGATTTTTTAAATACTTTTAACAGAAATGACTATAAGGAGATGACGATATGAAATATCTATTATTATTTACCATAGGACCTGTACAAGGATTTATTTCAAAATCAAGGAAAGCTCAGGATTTGTATAACGGCAGTATTATATTATCTGATTTAATTAAATTTTCAATAAGTAAGCTGCCAATGAACCCGAAAGTGATATTCCCCAATAATGGCAATCAAAATGATAAGTCTTTTTATCCAAATAGATTTTTAGCTGTAGTTGAAACGGATAATCCAAAAGAAATGGGAAAGCAATTAGAAGAGAAAGTTAATGGTTATTTTAAATCTAAAGCTAAATCATTAAAAGATAAATACAATGAGAATATGTCAGAAAGTTTAAAAAATAAGTTTAACAAACAAATAAATGATTTTCCTGATATATTTTGGACGATGCTTCCGTATAATGAAAATGATTATAAAAATTCTTATAAAAGAATTGAGCAAAATATGGGAGCAATTAAAAATATAAGAGAATTCAGTCAAAATGAAGAAATAGGAAGGAAATGCTCTATTTGTGGAGAAAGGGATGTTATATTTTACAATCCAAGAAAAAATAATAAACAGAAAGATATTATTCCTAGATACTTAAATGAATTTGTTAAAGTTAAGGATAATATAATTTCAGAGGGTGAAGGGCTTTGCGGTCTTTGCTTTGTTAAAAGATACTATAAGAAACCAGGGAATAAATCAACTGCAGAAATTGCGGCACTTAATGCTGTGAATAAATTAAATGAAAAAGGTGATTTATTAAAAGAGTATATAAGTTTTTTTAAGCCTAATGATTTTAACTATGAATTTTTATTTGAAGAAAATTTAACACAAGATATGTTGAAAGAATATGTAAGAGATAATGACTTTAAAGTTTATTATGAAATTACTGAAAAGTACAAACAAATTATGAGTTCATTAAAAGATGAAAAAATTAAGCTTTCTGGTTATTATGCAATTGTTTTGTCAGATGGGGATAGCATGGGTAGCTGGCTTTCTGGAGAAAGAATCAGGGATGATGTAAATTTATTGGATTTTCATAATGAATTATCATGTGCTTTGCAAAAGTTCGCAAAATATAGTAGTGAATACCTTGATAATTCTGGATATGGCAAGACAATATATACAGGCGGAGAGGATTTTATGGGATTTATCTCTATTTCAAAACTATTTGAAGTAGAGATGAAACTTAGAAGTAAATTTGATGATTATGTAAATAATCCTTTAAAGGATTATTTTAAAGATAGTAATGACAATATAACATTTTCAGCAGGAATTGTTATAGCACATTATAAAACGCCATTGAATGAAGTTTTGAAAACAGTTAGGGCTATGGAAGAATATGCAAAAGATATTGATGATCAAAAGGATGCTTTTTCAATATCAGTTTTAAAACGTAGTGGCGAGATAGTTAAATCGAGATATAAGTGGAAGATGAATGATTATTATATTCTAAATAGATTGGATGAAATAATTAAAAGAATTATAGATAGTGAATTTTCGGTAACTTTTATAAATAAATTGCATAATGAATTTTATTTGATTGGAGAAGGTAATGATGAAGAAGGATATTTAAATAAAATGATTAAAACAGAATTAGGAAAGCTAATCTCAAGGGCTTGTCTAATAAAAAAAGATGATAATGAGGATAAGAAAGAATACGAGAATAGAAAAAATGATGCAATAAATAAAATGACTGAAGAAGTTTTTTCGCTATATAGTAAAGATTTTAATAATTTTATTTCAATACTTAGGATATGCGAGTTTTTAATGAGGGAGGGATATTATGTTAATTAAAATAACACCTTTTGATACACTCTTTTTTAGAGATGGTAAGCCTTTTAATATGGGGGATGAAACATGGACAGATGGAATTTTTCCTCCCTATCCTTCAGTATTTTATGGAGCTTTAAGAACACTGTATTTTGCAAATCACATTGACGAATTTAAAAAAGTTAATACAGAAGAGGATCCTACTAAAAATTTGAAAATAAAAAATATTTTTTATAGAATTCACGGATGTAATTTTTATCCTATACCACTTGATTTAGTTGAAATTAAAAGTAAAAAGCAAACAAACACACCTGAAAAAGAATATGGAAAAGAATATGAAAGAGAATATGAAGTTGTAAATTTAAAAATTTCAGAGCAAAAAATAATAAGCTCAAAAGATGAAAAACTTAATATGCTTTATTATGATGATGAAGTTATGGGATTAGATGATGGTGTGATTTCAAAGGGCGATTTGCATGAATATTTAGCTGGGAAATTAGAAAATGCAACTGCTGAGAAAATTTCTGATAATATAAAAAAGGAAAGTAAAATTTCTATAAAAAAGGACAGGTTAAAAGGGAATAGCGAAGATGGAAAGCTTTACAGATTGGATTTACTTAGGCTCGTTGATTTTGATATATGTGTTGAATTTGAAGGTATTGATATCCCTGACAGGGGATATTTGAAAATAGGAGGAGAAAATAAGGCAGCATACTACATGAGAATAGATAAATATCCGGGAATAAGTTCAAAATTAAAAGATGGAAAGTTTAAGCTTTATATTAATACTCCTGCAATATTTAAAAAAGGATGGCTTCCTGAATGGGTTGATTCTAATACTTATGAAGGAAATTTTAAAGGAATAAATTTAAAACTTATAACTGCAGCAGTTGGAAGATACAATTTAATAGGTGGCTTTAGCATGAAAGATAAAAATGGCTTACCATATCCTAAACCAATGAGAAGGGCTGTACCAGCAGGAAGTGTTTATTATTTCGAAACGGATGAGAAAGATATGGACAAGATAGTAAATACTTTTAATGGAGTTTCTATCTCGGAATTTGACACTTCAAAAGAAGGTTTTGGAATATGTTATGTAGGAGGTTGGAAATGATGAAAACTATTAGAGTAATTACAACTGTCGGAACATCAATGTTTACAAATTATATGGACAGCAAGGTAGAAAAGGCATTTAAGGATAATAATGAAGACTATGAAAGTATAAAGAAAGATTTTGATAAAGTTGATATGAGTTTTGAACAATATGATGAAAAAGCAGACCGCATAAATAATATGAAAAATATTTTAAATAATCACTGGATGAAGAGAATTTCAAAGTGTGAAGGCGAATGGGGATTTAAGGCAGATGAATATAACTTTGATGCAAGTGCAGAAATAAAAAGTTTAAATTTAATTCAGCAGAAATATAAAGGAAGCAATTCAATTGTAGAGTTAATTTGCACTGATACAATTTTATCTAAAGTTTCTGCTGAGCTTATAAAAGAAAATATAAGTAAAATGAATCCTAATATAACCGTTAAGGGTATTCATGTAATCAAAGGGCTACAAATCAATAATTGTCAAGATTTTAAAAAAATCGGACTTCAAAATTTATATAGTAAATTAGATCAATTAATTAGCATAGATAAAGAGAAAATAGATAAGCATGATGAATATGAATTGATTAAAAATAGCAGTGATGCAATTTTAAATGTATCAGGAGGATATAAAGCTTTAATACCATATATATCAATTTACGGTCAACTTTATAATATACCACTATATTATATTTATGAAAATAGTGATGAACTTATAATTATAGACAAGCTCCCAGTTGAATTTGATTGGTTTTTTGCCGAGGAAAATTATCCATTTATTAGCGAACCAGACCTATATCAAAATAACGCCAAAAAAATTAAAGAGCTTAGGAAGTTAAACATAATTGAAGAAAGGGGAACTAAACTTACAGCAGTAGGAGAATTATATAAAAAGTATATTGAAGAAAATATGCCAATATCAAAAAATATTATGGGATATTTTATGGAATATAAGGTATATGAATACTTAATAAATAATCCTTATAAAGATTATAAAATAGTTAAACATTCTGTAAGAAAAGATGATAATCCTGAAAATAAATGGATAGGAGAAAGGGAATTTGATTTAGTATTATTTAAGAAAGAATATAATTATTCAGATTTTATTGTAGGGGAAGTAAAATCTTATTATCAAGTATATAAGGAAGATAATTATAAAGAATATATTAAACAGCTTAATGGGCAGCTTGAAAAATTTATAAAGAGTAATAATATTCCAAAAGAATATCATCTTTATATTTATATAACAAAGGGTAAGATCCCAAATAATCAGTTTAAAGAAAATTTGAAAGAAATAGAATCAATAATAAAGCAAAAATGTGGTTGTAAATTTAAAGTATTCTTAATTAATTTAAACTATGAAGCAAAAGCAGAAGTTAATTTTAATGAATCATTAAGAAATATAAATGCAAATCCATATAAATGGATTATGAGCAGCCCATTAAGCGAAAGAGATATTCAAAAGGATTATAAATTTGATTAGGAGGTAATCTTATGTATAAAATAGCAAAACCATTTTTTATGATATGTCAAACCCCTATGCATGTAGGAAGCGGAAATGACCTTGGAATTGTTGATTTACCTATTCAAAGGGAAAAGGAGACAGGTTTTCCTAAGATCGAAGCTTCAAGCTTAAAAGGATCAATTAGAGAAAGCTTTGAAGAAAAGTTTGGACAAGATGATGAAAATTTAAATTTTGCATTTGGACCTATTAATAATAATGATTCTTATGCTTCTGCGCTTGGATTTACTGATGCCAGGATACTTCTGTTTCCTATAAAATCAATGAAAGGTGTTTATGCTTATATTACTTGTGAAAAAGTATTACATAGATTTTTATTAGATTTAAATTATGCTGGAATAGATAATAAATTTATTATCCCACAAAAAAATACTGTACCAATTGGTAGCAACTTAATTATAGAAGGGAAAGGTGGCTCAGAAAATGTTTCACTTGAAGAATATACATTTAAAATAAATAAGGATGATAAATGTACAGAATTAGACAAATGGCTTTCAAAGAACATTGTTCCTGAAGGTGAGCTTTTCAATTATATGAGGGAAAAAGTTAAAAGGGATATTATTGTGGTAGATGATAGTGATTTTAGTGATTTTGTTAATCTTTCAACTGAAGTTATAACAAGAACAAAAATAGATTCAAATACTGGTACTGTAGAAGATGGAGCCCTATTTACAGAAGAATTCTTGCCTGCTGAAGCTATTATGTACTCTTTAGCTTTAGCATCACCAATATTTACCGATGAAAATAAAAAACCTAATATATTTAAGGTTGAAGAATCAAAAGATAAAGGTAAAAAGGAAGCTCAAAAGGTCATGGATTATTTTATTAAAAACTTAAAAGAAGTCATTCAAATTGGTGGAGATGCTACTTTAGGCAAGGGTATAACAAGAATAAAGTTTTTTGAACAGGGGGTATAACAATGAGTGAAAGCATACCAAATTTCGATGAAAGCTTAAAGGGGATTGAACAGGGTAGAGCTAAATTTGCCTATAAATGTGTTGAAGAAGTTTTAAAAACTGACTATAAATCAGATTACAAGTCCTATGTTAAAAGAGTGCCTATGTTAATAAAAACTAATGGTCTTGGAGCTACTTACGCCTTTATATTTTCTAAAAAAGATAAAGCAGCATATAAAAAAATATATGATGATACAGTTAGTTGGCTTAAGCATGAGAATAGAGGATTAATTGATTTACCGGAAAAAGACGGTGAAAAGGGAAACGAGCTTGTTGAAAAAATTATAGAACTTAATTCATCAGAATATAGAGCAGTTACAATTGAAATACTACTATTTTTTGAATGGCTTAGAAGATTTGCAGAAGGAATGATAAAGGAGTAGATAGTATATGAGTGATAATTTTAATGATTATAAAGATAGCTTTGTTGATATTGAGAAGGCATATCTTCCAGACAAAGATACAAGAAAGCTTGTTTTAGATGATATTGATAACTTTAATTTAAAATTAAACAAAGCAGCAAGATATGATGAAGGGACAAAACATGAAAAAGGAAAGTTTAAATTTTTCAATAAAGGTTTTCAAAATGATGATAATTATTTAATTAAAGCAAATTTTGGCGATTTAAATTTTGAAGATATATGTAAAAGGCAAATAAGTAATATTGAAAAAATGGGAATTGAAAATACAAGCTTTATTTTATCACCTGATTGGAGGATGGTTGTGGGCCTTGGTGGAGTATCAGTATATGAAACTTCAATAACACTTCATTATATTTATGGTTTTCCATATATACCAGGACAGGCTTTAAAAGGAGTATGTAGGAATTATGCAATCAATTATTTTTATGATTGTAATGAAGATGATGCATTAAATGATGATAAGTTTAGAAAAATATTTGGATGTAAAGAGAAAAATAATATTAAGGGTATGGAAGGTTCTATAATGTTTTTTGATGCTATGCCAATAACACCACCTAAAATTGAGCCAGATATAATAAATACACATTATACAGAATATTATTTACCTGATAAAGGAAATATCAAGCCTCCTGCAGATTATTATAAGCCTATTCCTATTCCATTTTTAACAGTAAAGGATACAAAATTTCAATTTGTTCTTGGACTAAAGATGGGGGAAGATATAAGCCTTATAGATACTGCAAAAAAATGGATGATAGGAGCGCTGACTCAATCTGGTATAGGTGCAAAGACAGCACATGGCTATGGATATATGCAGGAAGAAAAGTTAGGAAATACTAATAAAACAGAAAAAAGTAAAAATACGGTTTTGAATATGATGATATCAAAGTAGCTACAAATGCTTCAATTGAAGCACTTGCTAAGAAATTTAATCATTATTAAGATTCAATTTTTTCAAACCTCCAATTAAGAGTAGTTGGGGGTTTGAAATTATATATAGGGGTGATTGTATGGCAAGAAAATTTGTAAGCTTTTTAGGTGCAGGCTCATTTTCAAACGGTAAAGGATACTTTGATAGCAAATATAGAGTAAAAGGCAAGATTATACAAACAAATTTTGTTTAAGAGGCACTTATTAAAGGATTATGTGGCGACTGGACAAAAGATGATTGTGCAGTAATTTTTTTGACAAAACTTGCAAGAGGAACAAACTGGGAAAGTCCTAATGATAAAAACAGAAGGTTAAAAGATAAACTAAATAAATTGAATATAAACATTCTAGAAGTGGATATTTGTGATGGAAGAAATGATAATGAGATTTATGAAATATTTACTAAAATTTATGATTCTCTTGATGAAAATGATGAAATTATATTTGATATTACTCACGGGTTCAGATCAATACCGATGCTTGCTCTTACAGTTTTAAACTATGCAAAAGTTTTGAAGAATATAAAGATAAAAGGAATATATTATGGAGCTTTTGATGCTAAAGATGAAGAGGGGATAACTCCTGTTTTTAATTTGTCTGTTTATGATGAAATTCTTGAATGGTCTCAAGCAGTAAATTCATTTTTGAAATATGGAAATAGCCAGCATATTAAAGAAATTGTTGATTTAATGAATCGAAAACATATAAATGATGGCGATAAAAGCTATATTCCTGTAAGAGATTTTGTAAGCAGTCTGAATGATTTCACAAATTCCATATATACATGCAGGGGGAAAGTAACTGATGAATTTATAAATAAAAGCGGCTCGAATAGGAAGCCCATTTCTGTGGCTTATAGTAATATGAAAGAAAGGCTTGATGATATAGTTGAAAATGATGACAAGTCAATTAAGCCCTTGGTTCCACTACTTGAAAAAATCAAAGATAGGACTTGTGAATTTAGTAATTCTGACAATTTGAAAACTGGGCTTGCGGTTGTTAAATGGAGCATCGATAATAATTTAACTCAAGATGAACCTTAACAAGGGTTGTATAAAAATTTTAATTTTGGGAACACTATATAAAAAAATAGTAGATGGACCTTAACAAGGGTTGTATTGAAATTAGATTAAGTATATTCATGGAGTTAAATATATTTAGAACAAACCTTAACAAAAGTTGTATAAGATTTAAATTTAGTAGGAATACTATATTAGGAATGAACAAATAGTCTATATTTAAAAACTTAACCAATTTATTCATATATAAAGTATATTCAATTTTAAATATATTTAAATAAGTTTTAGTTAAGCAGTATTAGTACGATATTGTGTAATCAGAAAATTGAATACAATGAAATATTAACAGAAAGGATGTGCTGATAATGGCAAGGGAATATACTGATGAATTTAGAAACATTTTAGTAGAACTATATAATTTAGGAAAACCTCTATCATATTTAAGCCAAGAATATGGAATATCAAAATCAACAATAATTTCATGGATAGATAGATCAAAATTATCAGTTGCTAACGAATATAAAGCTATAACTAAAGCAGAATATCAGCAAACATTAGAAAAGATGGCAAGGCTTGAAGAGGAAAATGAAATATTAAAAAGAGCAACTGCCATAGTTGCAAGGAACTAATTAGCATATTTAATTTTATAACTGCTAACTATGTTAAAAATTTCGATTATGATGTTCATATATAAAAATTATGAATATAAAAATAAATCCTTTATAGCAGTATGATTTAAAAAAGAATGTCGTTTTTAAGGGGATGGTAATTGAGAAAAAATGAAGGATTTATTTAAGAATAGTAGAAATATAAATTAGTTATTAAATTATAGGAAATTGAGGGTTTGATATGGAATACTATGAAATTATTGCAACATGCCATTTGAAAAAGAGCTTTAAGTTTTCAAAAGCAGGTGAAAAAATTGGAAAGTATATTAGCAAGACAATGCTTCAAGATATAGAATTGTCAGAGCTTCATGAGGAGAACAGATTTAAATATTATTGCTTTGATAATTTTTATCCGCTTGAGCAAGATAAAATTTACAAGGAGGATAGAATATATATTTTTAAACTCCGCTGCCTAAATAAAGAATTCGCAGAAAAAATGAAAAACTATTTGCCAAAAACTGAAAGCTTTGATTTTAAAGTGTTATCTGTGGAATTAAAAAGAATATATAGGAGAAATATTATAGAGCTTTATACACTAACTCCTGTAGTTATAACTTTAGATGATAACAAGCAGTGGGTTTTAGGTGATGATTTTAGTTTGATTGAAGACAAGATTCAGGGCAATCTCGAAAAAAAATATAATGAATACTTTAATGAAAAGATAGTTCCAATTCAAAACTTTATTCAAAGGATAGAAGTGTTAAATAAAAAAGCATATTCATTGAATTATAAGAATACAAAAATTCTTGGTAATAAATTTAGACTTTTTATTAATGAAGATGA
>DHEX01000070.1 GCA_002400085.1 Clostridiaceae bacterium UBA4839
GAAAGTTTTACAAGCACAGTGTTTATCTAAGTAGGAAAGTTTATAAAGGTAGGGAACGGTCTTGACTTATTTACAAAATTGGCATTCTTGCAAAGTCCTGCTTAGGCTCAAGGTAGGGAGCGGTCTTGACCGTTCCGCTCTCCTAAATAATGAACTTTTTAAGATAATATAATCAACAAGACTTAGGGGGTAATAAAAATGTCTGATGACTCATTAAATGAAGTAAAAGAATGGATAATTGCAATAATAATTGCTGCCTTAGCTGCTTTTCTTATAAAGTGGCTTCTGTTTGACATAATTCAAGTATCCGGGCTTTCTATGGTTCCTACTCTTCACAACAATGACAGAGTTGCCGTTGAAAAAGTAAGCCTTTATACTCACAACATAAAGCATGGGCAAATAATAATATTTGATTCAGGTGAAAGAGGAAGAGGAATTTATATAAAAAGAGTAATTGGCCTTCCTGGGGATGAAGTAGAGATAAAAGACGGAAGTGTCTTTTTAAATGGAGATAAGCTTCCTGAGCCATATCTTAAGCCTGGCACATACACTGACGTTCCTTTAAAGCTCAAAGTGCCAGAGGAAACCGTATTCGTCCTCGGTGACAACAGAGAAGTAAGTGAGGACAGCAGATATTTAGGTCCTATTCCAATAAAAAGCATAAAAGGCCATGCTATATGTAGAATTTACCCTTTTAACCAAATGAGAAAGTTTTAAAAGGGACGGTTATCTATCAAATGAAATATTAGTGGCTGTTGCAAAAATTCATGATTATAAAAAACGCAAAAACAGTGGAGATAAGAAAAATATATGGAATGAACAAGTAGAAGCTCTAAGGTAAAAAATGCCAGACAAGCCAAGTAATTTCGTTAAAATCGCTATCCTCTACAAACGAAATACGCTAAGCTTCTTGTCACTTTTTACCTTAGAGCTTCTTTGTGAATGAGAAAAAACTATTTTGCAACAGCTCCCTCACTATATTTTGATAATTACCTTGCCATAAAATACATTAAGAAAATTTGCACTACTAGCATTATAATTGCAATAGGAACTTGCTTTTTAATAACACCATATTTATCCTTCATTTCAAGGATGGCAACAGGCACTATGTTGAAGTTTGCTGCCATAGGTGTCATTAATGTTCCACAGTATCCACATGTAAGGGCAAGCATTCCAACAACATTTGGATCAAGCCCATACTTTAATACAAATGGGACACCAATTCCAACTGTTATTACTGAGAAAGCTGCAAATGCATTTCCCATAATCATTGTAAATAATACCATACCAACAGCATAAATTACAATTCCAACGAAAACATTTCCCTCTGGAACTATTTTTTGAACTCCACCTGCAATAACTTCTCCAACTCCTGCAGCTGTAAATATTGCACCAAGTGATGCTAAAAGCTGTGGAAGGGTGGATAGAGGTCCTACTGCATCAAGAAGTCTTTGTCCTTCATTCATAACTGATTTAGGGCTATCCTTTGTCATTGTCATTAAAATAACTGCTGCTAAAATTGTACCTATTCCAAGTCCTACAAGCGCTCCAAGTTTTGGCAAAAATATAGCAAATACTATGGCAGTTACACCAATTGTAAAGGCTGGTATAAATATTTTATATCCAAGCTTATCTGACATTTTCTTTCTATATTCTGCAGGAGCTAAAGGACTGTTCCCTGGCTTAACCTGTTTGCTCATTGCAGCTCCTGACATTATAAGAATAAGAACTCCTACTGCCTTTGGAGGAATATATTTTCCAAAAGCCATAATAATGCCAAGCATTAACCAAAATATGATTGTCCCAACTTTAGATTTGTGATTTTTATCTGTAGCTGTCTTATAAACTATATAAAAACATACAAAACCACATATAAAATATATTACTTCCATAAAATTATTTTTCATTTTATTTCACCTCACTTTTCGCTTTTTTATCTGGATACTTTTTCATAATCTTCTTATCTATAATTCCATAATAAATTGAAGCTACTAAAATAGCTATAATTGCAACTGGTATCTCAGCTTTAACAGCTTTAATTGGATCAAGATCATAACCAGCACCTTTTAGTGTTCCCTGAACAAGTAAAAGTCCTGCACCTCCAAGAAATAGAACCTGTCCAAAAAACCAAGCTACGTTTTCCATGCCGGCAGACATTGCCTTTATGGTTTCTGCATCCTCTTCTGAAATTTTCTTCCCTCTGCTTTCAATAGAACCTACTGCCATAGGATAAACAACAGGTCTTACAAATCCTGCAACACCACCAAAACTGATGTCAAATGCTGCAAGAAAAGTTCTGGCTACACCATAACTCATTATTACTTTTCCTGGAGTTGCATTTTTTATCTTTGCTATAAACTTTCCTGCTGTTTCCTTAAGTCCATTCTTTTCAAGAATTCCTATAACAGGAAGAAGCATTAAAAATATGGACATGTATCTGTTTGCCACAAATGTTTTCCCAAGTATATCAAGAATCTGAGGAAAACTAATTCCGCTTACAAGACCTGTGACAACCCCTGCAATGATAACGATTCCAATTGCATCAAGTTTTAATGCAAAGCCAACTACAATGATGAGTACGCCAATAAGTTTAATCATTTTATCACTCCCTTTTTTATTTTTTATATGAGCTGCAGTAATTAAATTCTGCAGTTATATACTATTTCAGCTTTATAGGTCTTTTTCTTACCTTTTTTAATGTTATGCCCCCATCTTCAAAGGATTTATCCTCCATAACAGTTTCAGCCTTATAAAGCATATCTATTGTAGCTATATCGGATATAAAATGAGTCTTTGTACAAAGTCTTAAATAATCGCCCTGTGCAGTTTCATCAGAAACCTCTGTCGTAAAGTCCACTGCTGTAATATAAGGATATCTGTGGGATATATGCCATGCTTCAGGGTTTGGCTTATAAGCAATCCAATAAAAAATTAAGTTTTTATAATAATCTGCAGGGAATAGTTTTGGCATCCACTGATGGGCATATTTTTCGAATCTGTCCTTCCAGTCTTCATTCCACTTTTCTATTTCGCTGTCCCTATTTATTGCATCGGCAACATAATCCTGAAGTACCTCATTTAACCTCTTATGATTAGGATATTTAGGGGAATCAACATACCAAAAGTATCCATAGAAAAGTGCCCTTGGAAGCCAAAATCCTTTAAACCATGGGGACACATAACCCGAAAACTGCTGATCCCACTCATGGGTTGGGACTCCATGATTATCAACCATCATATCCGGCAGCCACTTTCTCCAAACATTTGGAACTGCATTAGCTTCTGTATATTTTGTATCCTTCCAATACCCCTGGGCAAACTCCTTTCCAACTGCATTAAACCTCGCAATATGAAGCTTCCACTTTGGGTTATCCTTTTGAAGCATATCGTGTATATATCCCCCATCTGTATTTTCAAAGGGAATTATTGTAAGATTTACCCTGTCAAGATATTTCTTATACTTTTCATCACTTATGATTTTAAGTGCTAAATATAAGGACGAATTTGTACTTGAAACCTCATTAGCATGATGTCTGTTGTTTATCATAAATACAGGCTTAGAATTAATAAGCTTGTTTCTTGACACTATCTTTGATTTAAAACCCTTATAAATATCAATTGCATAAATGTCTCTTCCCTGGTAAGATTTCGAAGCCCTCCAAACATCAAGTCCCTTAACCTTTTTCATCTTATCCATAATTTTAATATAGTCTTCATATCCTATAACCTTATCTACAGGTACATCTACATCATTTGCATTTAAAGTTTTATTATTTTCTAAAGACTTGCTGCAAATATTTAGCTCTAAAGTCTTAACCATATTTCCATTTGAAAGTACATTAAATTTAATACTTTCAGCCTCAATATATCCATTTGCCATGGAAATAACACCATTTTCAGCAAGCTCTATATAGGATTCAAGCCTATTTAAAATTTCAATATTTCCATAAGTTTCAACGTTTACATAAATTTCCTCAATTGTCTTATCATTAAATACTATTTTTGAAATACTTATATCGCTTAAAGCTTCATTTATATCTATCTTTTTCTCCCCAATTACAACCTTTGGTCTGTCATATTTTTCTGCATAAAGCCCAGCTTTAATATACCCTGGCTTCCCGTTTTCTTTATTTATTACAGGAAGTATAAGCCCTGGCTCTTGAAGGCTTTCTCCCACAGTTCTTTGGCCAAAAGTCTTAAAAAAGTCAAGGCCAACAAAATACAAATCCTCATGAAGAGCATCAAGAGAAGATATCCTATCCTGCCTTACAGGAAGATCAAAATCAGGCTCACTTAAAGATACATCCATTCTTAGTTCCTTAAAGAAAGGCTGCTTTGAGGACAGCGGTTTCCCATCAGTTTTTTTAAGGATATAATCCTTACACTTTTTAAGTATTTTTTCCTGATAAATGTTCCATAAAAGCTCCAAATCCGTTTCTATTCTTTCATCAATTACAACCTTGTCATTTACACAAACCTTTACCCAGCCAGTTGAAGGGTGAACCTTCCCAATGCCATTATACTCATTTAAATAAGGTCTTTCACTGTATTTTGCTTCATATTTGCTACTGTAGAGAATGTTTCCCTCCTTATCCTTAAAAATTATTTTATAAGTACTTTTTTCTTCCTTATCCATAATTTCAAATTTGATTTTATCCCTTTTAAAATTAAGCTCTTTTGCCATCAAATCATCCACAGGATAAAGCTCTTGAATCCATCTTACAGGAAGATCAAACCATTTATTTTCATCATCTGCATATGCCCCGGAAATCTTAGGTACAGAACCGTCGTCATCATCCCAAGTATCCTTTCCTTCCTTTAAGAAAGGCTTAAATTTAATAACAATTTCATCCGTATCCTTTATAATGTCATGAACTTTTGGAATAACTCCCTCCATAATCCAGCTTATGCCCTGCTTATAAGCACAGAAAATGTCACAGTTTTCAAGCTTTGCCCCTGTTTTAACGATTTCATCCTTTAAATAAAGCTTTAAATCATCCCTTACAGATTTTTCTTCACTTAAAGTTCCAAAAATCTTTACATTATCCTCAGGCTTTAAATTTGGAAAAAGCTTTTCATTTAAAACTTGTTTAAACCTATCAACTTCATAAGGTATATCGTATTTTTCTTCAAAAATTAGCTGTTTTTCATTAAAAGGCCTTATCCCAATATCTTTAACATTATATTTACTATTTAAATAATTCTTAAACTTATACTCATCAAAATTCTCAAAGTCATCCTTTAAAAAGCAATCAATTTTTTTATCTTTAATACTTTTATCCTTCTTTATAAGGGATAAAATGTAGGCAATTTCTCCATTTAAAGTATCACCACTTAAGGAAGCCTTTAGATTTTTCTTTATATCTTCTAAGGATACCCCCTTACTGCTATTTAAAAATGGGAGACTTTCAGCAATATATTTTGCACCCTTTACAAGGTTTTCTCCGCTTCCTGAAAGTATTATATAATTGTTATCCACATCTCTTAATATATTAAAGGAGGTTTTATCCACATTATAAACAAATTCTTTCGTTAGATTTAAATTGCCAATAAATATTGGATTTTTAATGCTGTCATTAAATTCTTTTTCTGTATATACCATTGGGAAAGATACCCCTAAACTTTCAAGTCCAAGCCTTGCTGCAATAGAAGAAGCAGCAATAAGTTCATAGTTGTCTGCGTTATCCCTTATCATTATCTTCCCTATAATTTCATCAGGAAGAAAATCATTATCAGTATCCTCTAAAATTCCGTCTATACTATAAAAGTTTGCAACATCTATCTTCTTTAAGGCTGTAAGCTTATTTGAATTTATACTTAAATCATTATTTGCCTCAAGTTCCTTATTAAAAATACTAATATTATCTTCACTTGCATTATCAAAAGCAACGTTTATTTCCTTTATGTAATCCCATTTAAAAGTATTTTCATTATTCTTTATATAATTTTTTATTTCTTCTAAATTCCCGCTAAATTTCAGCTTAACGCCAACCTTATAAAGACCGCAGTAATCCTTATGAATCATTATATTATTTATGCTAACACAGGAAACCTTAGGTATGCTTTCGAAGCTTTTTACCACATCTCCTAATGTAGGTTTTTTACTGCTAATTTCCCATATAAAGGGAAGCCTTCCATAAAGATATTCTCCGCCTTTTTCAAGAGCCTCATCACAGCAAGAATCAATATTAATGGAATTCCCTGCAATATATATTTCAGCTGTGTTTTTATTTTTATAATTTACATTTCCATTAATTTTAATATTTGTTTCTTCCTTTGAATCACTATTAAATTTAACTAAAGGCAAATCTAAAGCAATATTTTCAAATCCAAGCCTTGCAGATAAATTAATTGCAAGTTTTTTTTCAATAGCTGAGGAATCTTCCCTTAAAATAATACCTCCCTTTAAACCGTCAGGAAAACCGTCGCCATTTAAATCATCAAGTATTCCATCTAATGTATAAAGCTTCTCCAAACTCTCCATTATATGACCCCCCCTTTCTTTTTTTCTTTCGGAAGCCGCTTTACACTGCCTCTGTTTTATTTACCTGATGGCTAGTCCCCATCTCACTTATATATTTTCTCCAATCGCCTAACTTTATATATTCTGATTCCCTTTCATTTAGCATTTTTGTATTAATAAAAATATATGCTGGAAGCATCTCACTTTTCCCATTCATATGATAAACTTTTATATTGTTTCTTAAATACATAACTTCATCTTGATCCTCAAAGTATTCCTCCATGGAGTCCATCGTTTTAAGTATACTTCCATTTTCATCATCGGTAAATGTCATTATCTCTCCATACACAATATCATTTCCATCTACCAATGCAGGACAATTTTTATTTTTTAAATGATACAATTTCCCATAGACATATGATTTTTCATGGCCTAAAACATGTCCCTTAAGGTATTTATTATAATTCCTAAAACCTTCCATTAACGTTCCATATACAAATATTCTATTTTTTATCATGTCCATCCCTCTTTATTACTATAATAATAACTATATAATGAAGTGCTTATTTAAATTAGATAACTTTTACTTCTTAGCAGCCATTATATTTAATGCATTAATACTTATTAATTATTATTATGATACATATTCCTAAATATTTTGTCAAATAAAATTTTATATTGTTGTACAAGCAGGAATATGCACAGCAGACCGCAAACAGAAATGTCACGGCAGGTACAATGGGGGACGTGCACGGCAATACAGGCGAGGACGTACATAGCAGGTGCAGCAGCATCCGTAATTTCACGCTTAAGCGGGGAATTATGGATGCTGCTATCGAATAAGACGATTTTTATACTCAGGGTAAATTGCTTACTTGCTTATAGTAGAACCTCCCATCCATCTGAGCCTTAGAATAGTCAATCAGGGGTACAGCCGTTTAGTGGATTACGGCTGCTGCGCCATCGGGTAAACCTTATTTTTTTGTTTAATATTATTTGTTTGATATAAAAATAATAAATTATACGTATATTTATTCATTATTAAAGTTTTTTTAATATTTCCATAAGGACAAAAGTTTAAATTTGTTATATAATTATTTGAGGTAGTGTAAAAAACTTTACACTACTTTAAATAAAAAAGAGGTGATTTTATGAAAATATTAGTAACTGGATTTGATCCCTTTGGAGGAGAAAAAATAAATCCTGCATTTGAAGTAATTAAAAGATTAAAGAGCCATATAGATGGAGCAGAAATAATAAAGCTTCAAGTCCCAACTGCATTTAATGCATCTGTTAAAAAAACTGCTGAAAAAATAAAAGAAGTAAAACCTGATGTAGTTTTAAACATAGGTCAGGCAGGGGGAAGACCTGATATTACCGTTGAAAGAATTGGAATTAACATGAATGATGCAAGAATCCCTGATAATTTAAATCAGCAGCCTATAGATACAAAAATTGATGAAGAAGGGGAAAACGCATACTTTGCAACAATTCCAATAAAAGCAATTGTTGCAGGAATAAAAGAAAAAGGAATCCCAGCTTCTGTTTCAAATACAGCAGGAACTTATGTATGCAACCATCTTATGTATGGAACTTTAAACTACATCCATAAAAACAATTTAAATATAAAAGCAGGATTTATTCACATTCCATTTTTACATGAACAGGTTGTAAATAAGAGCAACATGCCATCCATGTCTCTTGACACCATGGTTGAAGCCATTGAAACAGCCCTTTCAGTTATTGTAAATACTGAAAAAGATGCAAAGATTTCTGGCGGAAA
This sequence comes from Clostridiaceae bacterium UBA4839, assembly GCA_002400085.1. Lineage (GTDB taxonomy): Bacteria > Bacillota > Clostridia > Clostridiales > Caloramatoraceae > UBA4839. The sequence continues at coordinate 8,247 of DHEX01000070.1, forward strand.
AGAATTTTAATTTAAATTCTTGCTAAAAACTAAATTGATTAAGTCAATATTTCTTAAAAAATGGATGCTCAAATCAGAGACATCCATTTTTTATTACTCATCATTGTAGATGCATCAATTCCCATGCTTTTGTAATTCCGTATCCATTGCTAAAATAATTGAAGACTAATACCTAAATAAGCTGCTATACTTCGCTTACTACCTTTCCTATTAAGAAAACTTTTCGCAGCGGTTATTTTCCCTTCTGGACTAATATTCATTTTTGGCATAAAAATGTTCCCTTCCAAGCAAACCAGTTCTATTATTTCACTTGTCTACTCAGAAGGGAGCATATCAATTTGCTGCAGTCTTTTTATATTGTTTTATCTAATATGAATTTTTCTCGAGTTTGTATTTACTATTTCCTTTTTTGGAAGATTAATTTTTAAAACTCCATTTTCAAAAGAAGCATCTATCTTATCTTCCTCAACATTATCAACGTAGAAACTTCTTCTAAGCTCGCCGCAGCGTCTTTCACGTCTTACATAGTTATTCTTATTTTCTTCTACAGTATCATCTCGTTTTGCTGAAATGGTAAGATAATTATTATCATAACTTATGTCTATATTGCCCTTTTCAACTCCTGGCAAATCTGCTTCTATAATATAAGCATCATTGCTTTCTTTAAGATCAACTTTAAAAGGATTTCCATTCATATAGCCAGGCATCATAAAATCATCATCGAAGAAGTTGTTAAAAAACTGATCGAAATAATCACCTCCATTTGATATTGAATTATTGTTTCTTCTAAAAGGAATCATTCCAAACATATAAATCACACCCTCTTACTTAATACATCTTTATCCAATGGCTACCATCCATAATTTTCAAACGGATGCTGCGCCCCTGGATAAGTTTTTCTGATTACAATTTAGATATATCACAAAGGTCAAAAAAAGTCAAAGTAAAATTTTAAAAAATACAATATAGTTTACCCAGATTGTAAATTAAAAAGTAAATTCTATATTACAGATTACAGTTATTTATAATTTTAATTCCTAGAACGTCTTTGCAAACGGTCAAGTGAATGGAATATATTTTTCTTATTGCAGCGGTGTATTAAATCTAAATTGCAAATTGAAGTTATTGACAATTGGCTGCTTGCGTTCTTAAAAATATAGAAATATACTTTAGTTATTAATATCTTGAAGATGATACATGTGAAATACTTAGCATGAAAAGGGTTACATCAAAAATGAGGTTTAAATGGCAGAAAAACCATTGGGTGGCAGGTGTTCATCTTCAGAAAGGAAGGAGCGGTAAAATGAAACGAATACTTATAGTTGAGGACGATTTCATGTTGAATTCAGGTCTGTGTTACAACCTTGAACTTGATGAATATGAAGCTGTTCCTGCATATAATGCTGCTGTGGCACTTGAAAAGGTAAGGGAAAAAAACTTTGACTTGATTGTTTTGGATGTGAACTTACCTGATGGGGATGGGTTTGAACTATGTAAAAAAATTAAGTCTTTAATAGATATTCCTGTTGTTTTTTTAACAGCCCGTGATTTGGAATCCGATGTAGTGGCAGGCTTTGAAATAGGTGCAGATGATTACATTACTAAACCCTTCAGCATTAATATCTTTTTAAAGAAAATAGCAGCTATTCTTAAACGATGCGACAAACAAGCAGATGAAGATATTTATATATGCGGGGACCTTGTGGTAAACTTTAATACACTTACAGTTTCTGTTAATGGTGAACCAGTTGTTCTTACTCCTACTGAGTATAAATTGCTCAAAGTTTTTACAAGCAACCCAGGAATCCTGTTAACAAGACAAGCACTTCTTGAAAAGCTGTATGATATAGACTCAAACTTTGTTGATGAGCATACCTTAACAGTAAATATCAATCGCCTGCGAAGCAAGATTGAAAGTACAGGAAGAAAGTACATTAAAACTGTTTACGGTATGGGCTATTTATGGGCAGGTGATAAAGTATGAAGAAAAATTTATCAACAAATAAAATATACATTGGTATCGGAGCTGCCTTTTGCGCACTTACAGCTTTCTTTTTAGCTGTTATGTTTCTATATACTGATGATTGGATAGTACATGCCATTGCAATTGCCTTTTCTATGATATATCTATTTCTTGGTATTACACTCATAATTCTTTTAAGGAAAAAATTACTTTTATTTTCCGAATCACTGAGCTTATGCATTGATGATATGATTAACGGCAAAAATGGTGTTGATTTTGATTTGGAATCGGAAACTTTAACAGGAAAATTAAACTTCAAGCTCAAACGCCTTTATGAAATTATGCAGAGAAATAATAATCAGATAAAAACGGAAAAACAAGAGATTCAGGAAATGATTTCAGACATTTCTCACCAGGTCAAAACGCCAATAGCAAACTTAAAAATGTACAATTCTACTTTGATAGAGCACCAGCTTCCTTTAAAGAAGGAGGCAGAATTTCATTCTCTTATGGAAACACAAATTAACAAGCTGGATTTTCTCATGCAGTCCATGATCAAAATGTCAAGATTGGAAACAGGTATCATAAGCCTTTCTGTTAAGCCTGCACCAATATATGATACTATAGCACTGGCACTTGAAAGTATTGTACTTCCAGCAGAAAAGAAAGGTATTAAAATCATGGTAGACTGTGCTCCTGATTTCATCGTACCCCACGATAAAAAATGGACAGCAGAGGCGCTGTTCAACATTTTGGATAATGCAGTCAAGTACACTCCAAGGGGCGGCAAAATTTTTGTGACGGCAGCAATGTGGGAAATGGCAATAAAGATTGACATTACCGATACCGGAAAAGGAATCCCCGAAAAGCACTATGCCCAAATATTTAAGCGGTTTTACCGAGAAAGCGATGTCCATGATGTAGATGGCATCGGCATCGGACTTTACCTATCCCGAGAAATTATTTCCATGCAAGGGGGATATATTCAAGTGAAATCCGAAATAAGAAAAGGCTCAACCTTCTCAGTATTCCTCCCAAATAAAATCTTATCCGATGTAAAAGAATAAGGTTTAACTTTATCCAATGGCTACAATCCGTAATACCTCGCTTAAAGCAGGGAATAACAGATGCTACGTCCCTGAATAAGTTCTTCTAAGACTCAGATGAAAAAAGGTATTTATTATGCAAACTCCACCTGAGTCTAAGAAGAACTTGATGAAAGTCAGCTTCGATAGCTGTTTACAGGGAATCGAATTAAAAGTCAACTTATGCATTTGTAAATTCGAGTTTTTTAAGCTTAAAATACATCCAATTCTAAGCTTAAAAACTATATATGCTATACAAAATGAAATGTTTCAGAACTGTGATAATTGATTTTGAAATTGAGACAATTTTGAGATATTTGTCCTGTATGATTAATGTATAACCTGAAAATATAGGAGGTACAACTATGAATGTACTAAAAGCAACCGGATTAAAAAAATATTACGGAGAAGAGCCTAACATTACTAAGGCCTTAGATGGAGTTAGTCTCACCGCTAAGCAGGGCGAATTCGTTGCTGTGGTTGGCACGAGCGGTTCGGGCAAATCCACATTATTGCATATACTTGGCGGACTTGATAACCCCACATCTGGAAATGTGGAAGTGGATGGAAAAGATTTATCCAAGATGAATGATGAGCAGCTCACCATTTTTCGGCGCAGGAACATCGGATTTGTTTTCCAAAACTACAACCTGATACCAATTTTGAATGTCTATGAAAATATTGTTCTGCCTATTGAATTAGATGGTGAAAAAATAGACAAGAGGTTTGTAAATAAAATCGTACAGATGCTGGGACTTACTAAGAAGCTTTATAGCCTGCCAAATAACCTCTCGGGCGGGCAGCAGCAGCGAGTAGCCATAGCACGGGCACTGGCAGCAAAGCCTGCTATTATTTTGGCTGACGAACCGACTGGAAATTTAGACAGCAAGACCAGTCAGGAAGTGCTTGGCCTTTTAAAGATGACAGGCCAGCAATTCCATCAGACCATTATAATGATTACCCATAATAATGAAATTGCCCAACTTGCCGACAGAATTATCCGCATTGAAGATGGCAAAATCGTTGCATAAGGGGGAGAGGATATGTTTCAAAATAATAATAGGGCAGTTATAAAGCATCTTGCAAAGAATAATCTGCATACCGACCCAACACGCCGATATGTTACTACACTTACTATTGCGCTTTCTGTATGCCTCATTTTAGCAGTATCTTTGGTTATAGTTGGCAATGAAGCAGTGCATATTTCCACGCAGGAGTCAAAAGCACAAGTTAAAATAGGTGTGACAGAGGATCAGCTTACAAAACTTAAGGAACAACCAGATATTGAGTGGACTGGTGAGTATGCAAATATTGGATACTCATATCAAAAGGACATCACTTTAAATGTTGTTTATGAAGATCAAACACAAATTGAAAATCAGGAGGATTTCTCTTATAAAGGGACTATCCCCACCGCTAAAAATGAGGTAATGCTCCCCAGTAACTACCTATCATATTTGCATAGTGATGCTAAACCTGGTGATATAATTTCTCTTGATTTAACTGGATTGGGGCAAAAAAAAGACTATCGTATTTCAGCTGTTTTAGACTACGAGAAGCAAACCGACAGCTATATTGTTTGGGTCAGTAAAAAAGGAGCCCAAGCGTTACTGAAAGATAAGCCTGTTCCTGTTATAGCATATACACGTCTTAAGACTGATGCCGTAGACTCATCAGATATTACGGACTTTACATATAAGGCTATACAGTCAACCGGTATTGACAAATGTCAGGTACAGCTTACCGATTACTTTGCCGTTATGAGCGGAGGCGACCGCAAAAGCGAGAAACCAATAATTATAATGCTTGGTTTAATTGTTATGGCTTTGGCTGGAATTGTGATTTACAGTATTTTTTATTCATCCGTTACCAAAAAGGTTCATGAGTACGGTCAGCTGCGAACCATAGGAATGACGAAAAAGCAGGTGCGTAAAATGGTTCGAATGGAGGGAAGAAAATTAGCTTCGCATGGAATCCCTTTTGGCGTTATATCGGGACTTATTATTGGCTATTTGATGTGTCCAAATGGATTTCGTATTAAAAATGCAGCAGTATGGACTATTATTGTGTCATTGTTTGCATTAATTACCATTAAACTTTCTATGGGTAAATCAGTAAAAATTGCAGCAAATACGTCTCCCATAGAAGGTTCTCGTTTTTCATTTTACACAGGGAGCAGGAAGGTAAAAAAGGCTAAACATAAATTAACGCCATATTACCTTGCCCTTATGCACTTTAATGAAAACCGTAAAAAAACCGCTGTTACAGTTCTTATGTTAGGACTAAGCGGCATACTTTTGGTAACTACCTCGATTTTAGCTAAATCCCTTAATGCGGAGAAGATGGTACAATTCAATTCATTTCCGAAGGGTGAACTGTATCTGTATATTCAAAGAATCTCGAAGTCAACTTTTTCCAATGATATTGATTATAACCGAGATACACGCTTGCAGCAAAAAAATAATCCTTTAAATAAAAGTTTGCAAGCTCAAATTAAAGCAATTGATGGTGTCAAAGATGTAACACCTTACAATGGCGTGAGCCTCACAATTACATCCCCATCCTTTGGAGGGACGATTATATCAAGTACAAATATTATGCCAACACTTACCAGAGAGGAATGCACAAAGATAAGTCCAATACTTAAAGAAGGTACGACAGATTATGATATTTTGGCGAAGCAAAATGGCATTATTATTTCATCGGGAGAGGCTAATGCAAAGGCTGGAAGTAAGTGTCAAATCAGCGGTCTTGGCAAGGATGGTCAGCCTTTCAGCATGGATCTTCCAGTGATGGGAGTTTATAATAACAGCGATTTAATGGAGAAATGTCCTTTAATGCCAGGAAGTCCGTCTTTTCTCATAACTGATGAATCTGTTC
>DHEX01000149.1 GCA_002400085.1 Clostridiaceae bacterium UBA4839
AATTTGGTTGCCAATATTTTTTATAAATTAAAATTAATTGTAATATAATTTTAATATTATCCTGCTTTTTTGGAAGCCTTAGAAAATTTTTGTGTTATGCTAAAAATAAGTAAAGAGAAAGGTGAGGTGTATAAAAATGGAAGACAATATAGTAAGTCTAGATAATTATAGGTTTAAAAAGATGGAACAAGAGCAAGAATCTTCTGATGGTTTTTGTATTAAAGATAGAAAAGAAAAGGTATATTTGGATGAAAAGGAAGTAGAGGTTTTAATGAGTTTCCTTGATGAATTCGCAAGTTTTTTAAAAGGAAATGAAGAGGAACTTATAAATGAGAATGAATGGGGGATAGTAGAGAATGAGCAAAATTGTATAAAAGGATGCAAGAGAATTAAAAAAATAATAAAGGATAATATAGAATTATATGAGGACTATGTTATGTTAGAATATGATGATATAAATTTTTTATCCTCACACATATATATATATAATTCTAGTATAAATTCTAAAAAGCAGCAAAAGAATTTAGAGAAGTATAAAACAGTAATGGATAAGTTTAATGAAAAATTAAAAGGAAACGGAAGGCCGCTTATATAAAGTCATCTCTTTGCTTTAATAAAACAGCAGGAAATGTAGGGGCAAAGGGTTTAGAGGGTAAGAAATTTAGAATTATGCCAGAAAGTGGGACATGATAGACTACACCCTCTGCTAAATATAGGAAAAGGCATTAGGAAATTATATTCTACTAATGCCTTTCAACCTTATTACCTTTTGTTTTTTTGTGTATATGGTTTCTATCTTAATAGTAAAGGACAAAAGTATAATAAATGAGATACCTGCCAGTAGACCGAGAATAAAACGTATGGCAGTATTCTGTATGACAATAGAAAAAGGAATTAAAAATATATTTCCAAGTATAAGTAGTTTTATAGTCCTAAAAACACTTGATTTCATTGAATACCTCCTTATATGCATGTATTACATAGAATTTTACCTAACTACCATATCTTATTTCAAATTAAATTTTAACGTTTAAAATAAAGTCGTTATATGATAAAATTAAAGTACACAGTATAAATGGATTTAAATGCCATTGACACAGACATCTAATAAAAGGTGCCCTGAAGTCAGTGGCATTTTTTTGTTTGCATTTTCTAAATTAAATGGAGGGAGCAATATGGCTAAAAGAAGTAATAATTGGGATTCAAACAAATTAGAGAATTGGATAAAGGAGGGGAGGGGCCAGGGAGAAGGAAAGGAATATAAGCCTTGGCTAACAATACAGGACTTTCCTAGTATGGGAAGGGTAACGAGGATATTTGGATGGACAACGCAAAGAATACATCATTTTTTCTCGGATAGCCAGTTGAAATATTTCTATTTATTAGATCGGGAAGAAAAAGTTATCGATATTCGGGAACATTATCCCCTTATAGATTTAGAAGTAGTGTTAAAAGACACATCGGATTTAAAACTTGATAAGTTTATAGACAGGAAAACCAAGGAGCCTTATATACTAACCACTACATTCTTAATTACGCTATTAAACTCTAATGGAAAAAAGAGTTTTGCTGCAAGAAGTATAAAATATGCTTCGGAATTAGAAAAAAAGAGCACAATCGAGAAACTGGAAATTGAAAGGAGATACTGGAAGGCCCAAGGGATTGATTGGGGTATTGTGACAAATAAGGACATTAATGATGTTAGAGCAAAAAATATAGAATGGGTTCATTCAGCAATGACTACTGATAGCAATAATGGGTTTCAAAAGGCTGAGTTTGATGATTTATTAGACGGACTTTTATATAGATTCGCTGATAATAAGCATAGCATAAAGAACATTATAGCAGGATTTGAAAAAGACTATTCGTTAAACGCTGGGACAGGGCTACTATTATTTAAACATTTAGTTGCAGATAAAAGGATAACTTTAGATATGGATGAGCCTATCAATCTTAGTCAAACAGGAAAATCAATTTACATATCTGGAATAAGTGGTAAAGGGGGAAATAATGATGCTAAATTATACGATTAATTCTTTACTGAAGTGGAAGGACGGGACTGAAAGTCCTTGTATTGAGAGATTGCTGTGGCTGGATGATGAAACAACTTATGTAATTGATGTAAATAAAAATAAAGTCCCTTATATTCGTAAATTAAAAGACATAGAAGATGTACTTGCAGAGGGAAAGGCAGAAATAAAAGAAGATGATGAATTTATAGTTATGTTAAAGGAAGAAGATATACCTGAAAAGCATAAGAAAATTAGGGATAGGGCTTGGGAAGTAATTAAAGATATGGCAGATAAGGAGCCTTATATTTTTCAATCTGCTTTTAGGGGTAAGTTAATTAAAAAAGCCTCTGAAATCTATGGAGTAAGTGAATCATGGATTTTAGAATATTTAAAAAGATATTGGAAAAGAGGGAAAACTCGCAACGCTTTATTACCTGACTACAGGAATTGCGGGGCAAGGGGTAAAGAAAGAGAGGCTGGGGATGCGAAAAGGGGAAGACCTAGAATCAATCAGGATATCATGGGGGAAGGGGTTAATATAACGGAAGATATAAAAAGAATCTTTCGTATTACTGTAAATAAATACTACTATACCACAGCAAAAAATTCTTTGACGCTCACATATGAACTGATGAGAAAAGAGTATTTTTCGGATGGCTTTAAAGAAGAAAATGGAGTAAAGATACCAATTATAAAGCCTCAGGCGGAAGTTCCTTCTTTTGGGCAGTTTAGATATTGGTTTAAAAAGGAACGAAATGTAAAAAAAGAGATAACTAGCAGATACAGCAACAAAAAGTATCAAAAACAGTATCGACCTATAATAGGCAGTTCTTTAGATGGAGTATTTCAGCCTGGGAAATTTGAAATAGACTGTCAAGTGGCAGATGTATATTTGGTATCAAGATATAACAGGAATTGGATTATTGGCAGACCTGCATTATATGCTGTTATTGATAAATTTAGCCGTATGATATGTGGAATTTATGTAGGTTTGGAAAGTGGCTCATATATTGGAGCAATGATGGCACTTTTAAATGCTACAACTAATAAAGTAGAGTTTTGTAAACAGTATGGTATTGGAATAAAAGAGAAGGATTGGCCAATACATTATCTTCCAGAGGCTATTATTGCAGACAGGGGAGAATTAGAAGGAGGAAATATTGATAACCTTATAAATACTCTAAACGTAAAAGTACAAAATACCCCGCCTTACAGAGCGGATTTAAAATCAACGGTTGAAAGGTTCTTCGGGCTTACAAATGAACGAGTAAAGCCATTTTTGCCAGGTGTTGTAAATTTAGATGGAAGGGAACGAGGGGATAAAGACTATAGGGTAAAGGCAAAATTGGATTTATTTCAATTTACTCAGATAATAATAAAATGCATTTTATATCACAATAATCATTATCATTTAGATTACTATAAGCGTGATGAAGATATGATTGAAGATAATGTTCTCTGTATTCCAATCGAACTTTGGAATTGGGGTATTGCAAATCGAGGGGGAACACTTAGAACAGTTCCTGAAGATGTAGCAAAATTAGCACTGATGCCATCTGATACAGCCACTGTGACTGCAAAAGGAATTAAATATAAAGATATATATTATGCAGCAAAGTCTATGCTAAAAAACGGAATGTTTGCTGATGCACGAACCAAGGGAACACAAAAAGTTAAAATAAGTTATGACCCACGCAATATGGATTACATCTATGTTTATAATGATAACCCCAATGGATACGAGAAATGTTTTTTGGTAGATGCTAACAGCAGATATAAAGATAAGGCATTTGAAGAAATAGAATACTTATTAGCAGTAGAAAAAATGCAGCAGGAAAAGAGCAAAGATAATGTAGCACAAGCAAAGACTCAGTTAATAGCAGAAATAGATGATATAGTCCAGAAAGCCGAAGAAGACTACAAAAGAGAGGCAAGCCCAATAGAAAGTGATAGACAGAGGGTAAAGAATATAAGGGGGAATAGGAAGGCTGAAAAGGCAGCAAGAAGAATGGAAGAGACTTTTGATTTGGAAGGTGATAATGAGATTTATAAAAACAATCAATATAAAAAGGGAAATGAAACTGAAGAGGCGGATGCTTTTCAGTTACTGCTTCAGAAGCAGAAAGAGGTGATGATGGATGAAAGAAGTGATGATACCAAGCGGTAGTATAGCAGTAGAAGCAAATTATAAAGAACAGGTGATACCAGATTATAAAGGGAATCCACTCATAGAGGCACTTCCCAATCTACTTTCACCTCATGAAGTAATAGAGAAGATAGCCGTATACCCAGAATATCATAAAAGCGAAAGGCAGGTGGAAGGTTATTATAGAATTCACATGATTGATAGGCTATTTCAAGTTTTTCAACCACTGCCTATGAACTTAGAACTTGAAAGAAAGATTTCCAGAGCATTAAGACAAGGTTATATTTCTCGCAATCCATTTGATAGTAAATTGGCTCAAGGATTTTATAAAGATTATTATAGGAAAGATTCAATAGGTTTAGTGAATAAAGGTGGATTTTATCCATCATCCCTCGGATTTACTCTTATAGGTATATCAGGATTAGGGAAGACATCTTCATTAGAGCATATCCTAAATATGTACCCGCAAGTTATTATTCATTCAGAGTATAGAGGCATTCCTTTTTCAGTATATCAGGTGGTATGGGCAAAATTAGAGTGTCCTTATGATGGGTCCATTAAGGGATTACTTTACGAATTTTTTTCAGAGATAGACAGGCTATTGGGAAGCAACTATTATCAAAAGGTGATGAAGACTAAGGCAACAGCAGATGCTATGATGACGATGATGAATCAGGTGGTTAGGAACTGCTCTCTGGGAATACTAATTATTGATGAAATTCAGCATTTAAATATGGCTAAATCAGGTGGAAGTGAAAAGATGTTAAATTTCTTTGTAAACTTGGTGAATAATGTAGGCGTTCCAGTAATCTTGGTTGGAACTCCAAAGGCATTAAGGGTACTTCAGGGAGATTTTAGGCAAGCACGCAGGGGTTCGGGGTCTGGAGGAGATATGATATGTGATAGGCTTCAAAAAGATGATGTATGGGATTTATTAGTAGATTCTATATGGCACTACCAGTGGACACGGAAGGAAATCCCCCTTACAGATGAAATAAGTAATGCTTTGTATGAAGAAACCCAAGGTGTACCTGATTTATTAAAGAAGGTTTATGCTATTGCTCAAGCCTATGCTATATCAATCGGAAAGGAAGAGATAACCCCGCAAATTATTAAAAAGGTAGCGAAAGAAAATTTAAAACTGGTTCAACCAATGCTTACTGCGTTAAAGACGAATAATATGAGAGAAATCGCCAAGTATGACGATATCTGTATGGCAGGCGTTGACTTTAATGACTTTTTGACTAGGACGAAGGAATCTATTAATCTTGATTTGCGGGCAAAGGAAATAAAGAAAAGGCAAGATAAAATAAAGCAGAAAAGTTTCATGGAGGAGAAAAAGGAAGCCTTATTAAAACTTGCTGCATTAGGTGTAGATGTTAAAAAGGCAGAAAAAATAATTGATGCTATGGTTTCTAAAAATCAAGACTTAGGTATAGATGATATGGTAAAAGGTGTGATAGAGCAACTCAGAGATGGAGAAGTAGGAGGAATAGGGGAAAAGGAAATAGGTAAAATAGAAGAAAGTGAATCAGGGCGAAATGCTGTAAATTTACTTGATATTCGAACCGTTGTTGAAGAAGGCAAAAAGGATAATAAAAGTGCTTATGAGGCTATAAAGGAATCAGGATATATTATAAGTTTTGAAGATGATATTTTTGCCAAGGAGGTGATATAGTGAACTTTTTTCCTACACCTTATCCAGACGAAATATTATATAGTACGATGGCACGATACTGTATACGGAGTGGAAATATAAAAGAAATCCATAATTTTGAAGATTTATTCGGAACAAGGAACTGTATAGCAATAATGGAATTACCTACTCGATTAGATGCACTGGTAGAAAATATGCCTATGGGCACAAAGTATACAGCAGAATATTTTATTTATAAGCATACCTTATTTCCCTTTCTTGCAGCATTTATTCCAAAGGAACGCGCGGAAAAAATAATTCAGACCATGAGAAACGGTGAAGGAGCAGTTTCCTACATGAGAATTGGTTTAATATCAAATTCCATTACTTTAAATAAATATTTTAGATTTTGCCCTGAATGTTTCAAAGAAGATATAGAAACATTCGGGGAACCATACTGGCACAGGAGTCATCAAATTACAGGGGTATTTGTATGTTCAAAGCATAAAATACCCCTATATAATAGTGTGGAACTTATTAGGGCAGGAAATAGACAGAGATTTATTAGTGCAAGCCATGAAAACTGCATAGCAGAAGAAGAAATAAATTATTCAAATGATTTGATGAAGAAGATGCTTTGGATAGCAGAGGATGTGGAAGTGCTTTTAAATAATCAGTTTGGATTTAAGCAGCCTGAATGGTTTAGAAGCCAGTTTCGGGTTAAATTGATAGAAAAGGGCTATGCAAGAATGAACAACTATATTTATCAAAAGAAATTAAAACGAGATTTCATAGATTTTTATGGTAATGAGTATTTGGCACTTGTTCAATCCCCTGTATCAGTTAATAGTGGAAGTTGGCTACCTGATATGGTTAGAAATAATGATATAACAACTTATGCAATAAGATATCTATTATTAGCAAGATTTCTCGGAATTCCAATTGCTGATTTATTTAATACAAAACTTGGCTCTAATGATGAAGATGAAAATAATATTGATGCTTATCAGGAACTGTGGGACCAGAGGTTAATAGAACTTTCCCAATCGGGGCTGTCTATTCGTGAAATAGCAGATATATTAAAATCTTCTACAAAAACAATTAGAAAGGCTACTGATAGACTTGAAATAAAAGAGTTTTGGAAATTCAATGGCGGTGGGAAATATCTTCATAGTAAGTTTACTAATACAGAAGAATTCAAAATAAAAAGGAAAGATTTAAGAGAGAGATGGCTTGAACTTCATGCCAAATACCCTGATAAAAGCAGCAATCAAATTCGCAAAGATAATGATGGAGTTTATGCATGGCTAAAAAAATATGATAGTGAGTGGATGGAAGAAAACTATAGAAGAATTAACAATAGAGTTAATCATGTTGATTGGAATAAAAGAGATGCTGAATTGCTTCCTAAAGTTAAGGAAGTGATAAAAGAAATGAAAGAAGATAAGCCTGAAAGGATAACGTGGACAACCATAGGCAGCAAACTCGGTATTAGCGGCTGGCTTTCAAAAAGAAAGGAGAAAATCCCATTAACAAAGGCATATATAGAGTCAGAATTAGAAAGCCTGGAAGAATTTCATATAAGAAGAATAAAATGGGGTATTGAAGAATTAGAAAGGCAGGGAAAAGAAATGACACTATGGAATTTGGTAGAAACAGCAGGGGTTAAGCCAAAATATATGAAAGGAATTTATAAGGAGATTAAGCAAATATTAAATAACAGAGGATATGATTGCAATTTTAAATTTTAGGGTAAAGCCACATATAAGAATAAAAAACTCCTCAATGTGGCTTTTGCTTATAAAACCTCAATAATAGATTATTTGAAGGTAAATAAAGGAAATTACGGATAAATGGCGAATACTTTGCATAGATGTGTTTTGAACTAATATTTAAAAGTAAAATGAAAAATATTATCAATTAAAATGTATGAAAAATGTAAAGTTGAAGTGGACTTAATATAGAGTTGTATTGAAATAGATTTACAACCTATTTGCAAACACACAGAATTAATGCCTTGAGTGAAGATTCTGTAATGTGATGTAACATTAAAAGACCAAACTTTTCATAAGACATAAAATGATTAAAAAAAATTTCAGGAGGGATAGTATGAATGATAAAAGGTATAGGGAGTTTTTAGAAGGAGAAGGCATAACTAAGACAGCAATTAGTTTAAGAATAAGCGAAGCAAATAGGGTTGAAGGAGAATTTAATGCTGATTTAGATAGAGTAGTGCAGAACCAAACAGAAATGATTAAACTACGACAAAGAATATATGAGAAATATGGAGACAAAAAGTCTGCTAATTTATATAATGCAGTTAAAAGGTACTATAAATGTGTAAATGGAATTGAGATGGAGACGATAACACAATTGCGAACAAGGAAGGATAAAAAGTAATTGATGTTAATAAGGTGATAAATAGTATTGTTGAAAAATATTATACATCTATATTTAGTACAAAAATTGAATAGATGGTATTTATGAAAAGAGCCTTAAACCATAAGAGCACTCTTTTGTTTTTTAATTGGGTTTAAACTAGAAATATGAGGAAACCTAAAATGAGAAGAAAGTAGCATCCTTAATCCTTTGCTCCTTATCCCTGTATCTATGTCTCCCTCAAATAAAGTCCTATCATTATGCAAATCCGTTTTAAAATGCAAATAAAGTTCTTTCAGGAAACATGGTTTATTAGGGTCAAGGAAAGCCCTGATGACCATGTTTTTTTATTAGAGGTTTGTAAGGATTAAGGGATATGGAATAAGGCTCAAAGTTAGATAAATCAATGGATTAGAAGATTGAATGGAAAAGAAAATGGAAGAATAAATGGACAAAATTCCCCCTTAAACCTTCCCCCTTAACCCTTAATCCTAATAGCACTTTATTTTCGTTTTTTGACCTGATTTTCAAGAAATATAAGGACTTTAAAAGACAGGTTCAAGGGAAAAGGGCATAAATGGAAAATTAGGGGGTAAGATAACAAGCCAGTAGTATCAAGGGGTTTAGGGGTGCTGATGCAAGGACTTTATTTGAAGAAGAAGAGGAGTTTATTTGAAGAAGACAGGTTGTCTCCCTCAAATAAAGTCCTATCACTATGCAAATTCGTTTTAAAATGC
>DHEX01000087.1:0-1157 GCA_002400085.1 Clostridiaceae bacterium UBA4839
CCTTTATGCAGGGGATTATATTCAACTACTATTCCACAAATTTTCATGATATCTACCTCCTGCTATTATAATTAACATTTTAAATATATAATTAAATTAATATAATTTCAACCAGGAGGTTTAATTTTAGGAGGGAATAAAATGGACATACTTCAAGAAATTCGTAAAAATGCAAAATCAAACAAAAAAACTATTGCACTTCCAGAAGGATGTGAACCAAGAACTTTAAAAGCAGTCGAAATAATAAAAAAAGAAGGCTTTGCTAACGTTATACTTATTGGAAAAGAGGATAAAATAAAAGAAAAAGCAAAGAGTTTAAATGTTAACATTGATGGTATTAAAATTATTGACCCATTAAATTATGAAAAAACCGAAGAATATGCAGAAACATTTTGCGAACTAAGAAAAAAGAAAGGTATGACAATTGAAAAAGCTAGAGAAATAGTTAAGGATGAAGTGTATTTTGGAACAATGATGGTAAAAACGGGTGATGTAGATGGAATGGTTTCAGGTGCAGTACATTCAACAGGAGACCTTTTAAGACCTGGCCTTCAAATTGTTAAAACAGCTCCTGGAACAAAAATAGTATCCAGCTTTTTTATTAATATCATACCAAATTGTAAATATGCTGATAACGGTCTTGTAATAACAGCTGATTGTGCTGTAAATCCAAATCCTGCTGCTGAAGAGCTTGCTTCTATTGCTATATCAACAGCAAAATCTGCAAAAGCTTTATGCAAAATGGAGCCAAGAGTAGCTATGTTATCCTTCTCAACAAAGGGAAGTGCAAAAAATGAGCTGGTTGATAAGGTTGTAGAAGCTACAAGAATTGCAAAAGAAATGGCACCGGATCTTGCTCTTGATGGAGAACTTCAACTTGATGCTGCTGTTGTACCAGAAGTTGCTGCTCTTAAAGCACCAGGCAGCAGTGTTGCAGGTAAAGCAAATGTTTTAATATTCCCTGATTTAAATTCAGGAAATATTGGTTATAAATTAATTCAAAGATTTGGCAATGCTCAATCCATAGGGCCTATAACTCAAGGATTTGCTATGCCAATAAATGACCTTTCAAGAGGATGTAATGTTGAGGATATTGTAAATATCGTTGCTATAACTGCTGTTCAGGCACAAGGAATTAAGTAAGATAGCGGAATATT
>DHEX01000087.1:1243-33761 GCA_002400085.1 Clostridiaceae bacterium UBA4839
ATGGATAAGGTTGTAATAAAGCAGCCTATGAAGGATCATAAGGATGCAATAAAACTTGTATTAGATGCTCTCATTGATAAAAAGCATGGAGTTATCTCAGATATGTCTGAAATCTCAGCTGTAGGGCATAGAGTTGTCCATGGAGGGGAAAAATATTCTAAATCAGTACTAATTGATGATGAAGTATTAAAAGCTATTGATGAATGTACTAAACTTGCACCACTTCATAATCCTCCAAATATAATTGGAATAAATGCATGTAAAGCTTTAATGCCAAATACTCCAATGGTAGCAGTTTTTGATACTGCATTTCATCAAACAATACCAGATTATGCTTATATGTATGCACTGCCATATGAACTTTATAAAAAGTATGGCATAAGAAAGTACGGTTTCCATGGAACTTCTCATAGATATGTATCAAAAATTGCTCTAGATCTTCTAGGAAAAAAAGATTCAAAAATAATAACATGCCATCTTGGAAATGGAGCAAGTGTTGCAGCAGTTAAAGATGGTAAATCCGTTGATACAAGTATGGGATTTACACCTCTTGATGGGCTTGCTATGGGAACAAGATGTGGAAGTTTAGATCCTGCAGTAGTTACTTTCCTTATTAAGGATGCAGGCTATAGCGCAGATGAAGTTGATAATATAATGAATAAAAAGTCAGGTGTTTATGGCATATCTGGTGTAAGCAGTGACTTTAGAGATATTGAAAAAGCAGCTGATGAAGGAAATAAAAATGCTAAATTGGCTTTAGAGATGTTTGCATATAGGGTGAAATGCACAATAGGATCATATACAGCTGCAATGGGCGGTGTTGATGCAATTGTATTTACTGCAGGCCTTGGAGAAAATTCTGCAGAAATGAGAGAAAGAATATGTAATGGATTAGAATTTTTAGGTGTAGAAATAGATAAGAAGAAGAATGCAGTAAGAGGAAAAGTTGCTGAAATATCAAAGGATAATTCAAAAACTAAGGTATATGTTATACCAACTAATGAAGAACTTATGATAGCAAGGGATACAAAGGCTATTGTTGAAAATAAATAAGTTTTAACTTATTATCAATGCATGGGGCAAATAATGTTCTATCAGCTGGCTGCTACTTGATGCCCCACGGTTTGATGATATAGTTTTGTTATATTGACTTTTATAAAAGTAGAATATATAATAAATGTTGTTGTTTAATTTGAGGTGAGACTATGAACATAAATATTTCAGAATTACTTAAAGGAAATATTGAAACTTTACCCTTTAATGTTTCTTTTGATGAGGATGTACTTGAAAGGGATGATTTTAAGCTTAAATTAAAATCACCTATAAATATATCAGGAATCATATGTTATGATGATGAAATAATAAATATAAAAGGTAAAATTTCATTAGTAGCTGAATCTCAATGCTCAAGGTGTCTAACTCAATTTGATAATCCAATGGTTGTCGAATTTGATGAAAATTTTTTGAAAAATCAAGAGAGTGATGATTTTTATCCTATATTGGATGATAATATTGATTTGAAAAATATGGTTATTGACAACCTGATAATTTGGATGCCTTTAAAACCTTTATGTAGTGAGAACTGTAAGGGATTATGCCCAATATGCGGCAAGAATTTAAATTATGGTCAATGCAATTGTAAAACTGATAACGTTGATCCAAGATTACTATCTCTAAAAGATTTTTTTAAGAGTAGCCAAGGAGGTGGAGAATAATGGGTAATCCTGCAAGAAGACATTCTAGATCAAGAAGAGATAAAAGAAGAGCCCAAACATGGAAATTATCAATGCCAGGTATGGTTGAGTGTCCACAATGCCATGAAATGAAGCTTTCTCATAGAATATGCGGAAACTGTGGCTATTATAAGAACAGAGTTGTAATTGAACCAGAAAAATAAGTATAAAAGAAAGTCGAAAGACTTTCTTTTTATTTTTTTGTTATAATTTAATTGATTTTAATCTTTATGTTTTATATACTAAAAGAAAATATTTTAATTTTCATAAAATATAGGGGGTATAGAAATGAAAGTTATTTTAGATGCTATGGGCGGAGATAATGCTCCTTTAGAAATTGTAAAAGGAGCCATTGAAGCTAAAAAGGAATATGGAATAGATATTATCCTCGTAGGTGATGAGGATCAAATTAGAAATATATTAAAAAATGAAAATGCGGAGCCAAATTCTTTTGAAATAGTTAATACGACTCAGGTAATTATGAATAATGAATCTCCAACCAATGCTATTAGAAATAAAAAAGATTCTTCTATGGTGGTAGGATTAAAAATGCTAAAACAGGATAAGGGAGATGCATTTATTTCTGCTGGAAGCACAGGAGCGCTTATAGCAGGAGGGACTTTATTAGTAGGAAGAATAAAAGGAATATTAAGACCAGGTTTAGCACCAATTATTCCTAGCAAAAAAGGGCCCTTCATGTTGATAGACGCTGGTGCTAACGCAGAGTGTAAGCCTCAATATGTTCTTCAATTTGCTATGATGAGTGAAATATATATGAAAAAAGTCCTAAAGAAGGATTCTCCAACTGTAGGCCTTGTAAATATTGGTGAAGAAGAGGAGAAAGGTACTCAATTCACTCGGGATTGTTACAAATTATTAAAGGAAAGCGATATAAATTTTAAAGGAAATGTAGAGGCAAGGGATATACCTTTTGGTGCTGCAGATATAATTGTCTGTGATGGCTATGCTGGCAATATAATATTAAAGACCTATGAAGGTGCAGCAGAAGTTATATTTAGTATAATGAAAGAAAAAATAATGTCATCTTCAAGAGCAAAACTTGGAGGACTTTTATTAAAACCTGTGTTTAAAGAATTTAGAAAAGAATATGATTATACTGAGTATGGTGGAGCAGTATTGCTTGGAACAAAAAAGGCAGTTATAAAAGCTCATGGGAATTCTAAAGCAAAAGCAATTAAAAATGCTATAAGGCAGGCAAAGCTATTTATTGAATCAGATGTTGTAAATAATATATCTAATGGAATAGAAAAACGTTTTATTTTGGAAAATAAAGAAGATAATGAACCTGATAATGTTGACTGAAAAGTCCTAATGTAATATTATATTTATGAACTATTGAAGGGAGGTGTACTTGAATTGGTATTTGAAAAAGTTAGAGAAGTTATTTCTAATGTTCTTGGTATAGAACCTGAAAATATAACAATGGAATCCTCATTTATAGAAGATTTAGGAGCAGATTCCCTTGATGTTGTTGAATTAATTATGGATTTACAAGATGAGTTTGATATTGAAATACCTGATGAGGAAGCGGAAAAGGTTCAAACAGTTGGTGATGTAGTGGATTATATAAAGGCACATACAGACATGTAATTTTTCCCCGATGATATCGGGGATTTTAAATATTATTTATTGAATATATCCGGAGGAAATATGGATAATAAAAGAAAAAATCAACTAAAAGAATTTGAAAAAATTATTGGAATACATTTTGATAATATAGAACTCTTAGATTATGCTTTAACTCATAGTTCTTATGCAAACCAATTTAATATGAGTTATAACCATCATAATGAGCGCTTGGAATTTTTGGGCGACTCCATTTTAAGTCTTGTAGTAAGTGAATACCTGTATAAAAAATACAAGAATAAACATGAAGGTAAACTTACAAGAATAAGGGCTGGTGTTGTTTGTGAAACTTCACTGGCTGAAGTTGCAAGAAAAATAAAAATCAATGAATATATAAGAATAGGGAAGGGTGAAGAATTAACTGGCGGAAGGGATAAAGATTCACTCCTTGCTGACGCTTGTGAAGCTGTTATAGCATCCATATACCTTGATAAAGGCTATGAAGAAGTAAAAAAGTTTATTTTAAATAACTTAAAGGATAAAATTGAATCAACTATAAAGGGAATTAATTTTAATGATTATAAAAGTAAATTGCAGGAATATGTACAAAGAATAATGACTTCAACAATTAAATACAATGTATCAAATGAATGGGGTCCAGACCACGATAAAACTTTTGAAGTAAATCTTTACTTAGATAATAACTGTTATGGCACAGGTATTGGAAAAAGCAAAAAAGAAGCTGAACAAAATGCTGCTAAAGAAGCATTAAAAGCATTAGGGGTTGAAATAAATGAATAAAAAGTATTATATTATCCCAATTTTTGTTCCTAATAGAGGATGCCCTCATAATTGTATATTTTGCGATCAAAAAAAAATAACAAATGAAACAAATGAAATAACTCCTGAATTTGTTGAGAAACAAATTTCATTGTATTTATCTACAATAGATAGAAAGAATTCTTATGTTGAGCTCTCATTTTTTGGTGGAAGTTTTACAGGCATTCCACTTGATTATCAAAACAGGCTGCTTAAACCTGCTTTTAATGCTTTAAATAGCAATAAAATAGATGATATTAGATTATCTACCAGACCAGATTATATAGATGAAAAAATTTTAAAAAATTTAAAAGAAAATAAAGTTGGGGTAATTGAATTAGGTGTTCAATCTATGGATAGCGAGGTTCTTAAGCTCTCAGAGAGGGGACATACTAGTGAAGACGTAATTGCTGCATCTATACTCATAAAAAAATTTGGCTTTAAATTAGGACTTCAAATGATGGTTGGTCTTCCAGGGGATAATGAAGAAAAGGATTTATATACAGCAGATGAAATAATAAAATTAAAACCCGACTTTGTCAGAATTTATCCTGCTCTTGTTATTAAGGATACATATATGGAGTACATGTATAATAATGGGCTATATAAGCCACTATCCGTTGATGATTGCATACTTATATGTAAAAAATTATATATAAAATTTATGAAAAATAGCATACCAATTATAAGAATAGGTCTCCAAACTACTGATAATATAAATGTTGGGAAGGATGTAGTTTCAGGTCCGTTTCATCCAGCTATTAGAGAACTTATAGAGTCATCTATTTTAAATGATATGGTAGATTATATTATAAATAATGATTTTAGCAATGATAAAAATTTGTTGATTAAAATTAATCCCAAAAACATTTCTAAATTATATGCTGGTAGTAAGAAGTATTTTAATAATATGGTTAAAAAGAATAACGTCAGTATTAAAACAATTCAAGAAAAATCAATTGATATAAATTGTATATTAGTTAGCAGTCCTACCAAAGAGCGAAAAATGTCAATATATGAATATTTAAATTTGGTAAAATAAAGAAGGATTTTAATTATATGTATCGAATATTAATATTATATTCAACTTAAAATATATGAAGGAGGATTTGCTGATGGAAATATTAAAAGTATCTGCTCAATCTCAACCAAAGGCTGTCGCTGGTGCACTTGCAGCCGTTTTAAGGGAAAAGGCCAATGCTGAAGTGCAAGCAGTAGGTGCTGGTGCAGTTAATCAAGCTGTTAAAGCAATTGCTATTACAAGAGGTTTTGTTGCTCCTAATGGAATCGATTTAGTAGTTATTCCAGCTTTTTCGGAAATCGAAATTGATGGAGAAGAAAGGACAGCAATAAAGTTTATAGTTGAATCAAGATAAAAGAAGCTGTTATAAAATAGTCTTTTCTGAAATATTTTAAGACCAATAAGGTTAGCAATGATAATATTTATTATAATATGACCGCTTTGATAAGAAAGATATATGGAATGAACATAGAGCGAACAGGTAAAGGCTCTAAGGTGAAAGGTGCCAGAGAGGCTTAGTGTATTCGTTTGTAGAAGGTAGCGAGTTTAACGAAATCACTTAGCTTGTCTGGCACTTTTTGCTTTCCTTATCGGTTCTTCTAAGAATGGCTGCCATCCGTAATACCCCGCTTGACAATGAATAATTTTAATTTTAAAATACGTAATATGGCTATTAATGCTTTTAAATTGATTTTAGGGGTGAATATTTTGCATCTAAAGCGATTAGAAATAAAAGGATTTAAATCCTTTTTAGATAAAACAGTATTAGAATTCAATAGTAATATTACTGCCATAGTTGGACCAAATGGAAGTGGGAAAAGCAATATTTCTGATGCAATAAGATGGGTTTTAGGTGAGCAAAGTGCAAAAAGTCTAAGAGGAAGTAAAATGGATGATGTTATATTTGCAGGAACAGAAACCCGAAAACCATTAGGCTGTGCAGAAGTGTCAATGACACTTGATAATAGTGATAAAATTTTACCTTTAGACTATAATGAAATTACTGTTATGAGAAGATTATACCGATCTGGAGAAAGTGAATATTATATAAACAATACATCTTGCAGATTAAAGGATGTACAAGAGCTTTTTTTAGATACTGGAATTGGCAAGGATGGTTATTCTTTAATTGGGCAAGGCAAAATTGATGAAATTTTAAGCAGCAGACCAGAAGACAGAAGAAATATTTTTGAGGAAGCAGCAGGAATTGTTAAGTATAAAATGAGACTTTCTGAATCACAAAAAAAGCTTGAAAATACAAAGCAAAATCTTTTAAGAATATCAGATATAATAAGCGAACTTGAAAATCAAATTGGGCCTTTAGAGAAACAATCAAAAAATGCAAAAATTTATCTTTCAATGATTGAAGAGCTTAAAAGTGATGAGATTAATTTAGCTTTAAATAATTATGAAAATTCTAAAATAAAGCTTGACAAAATCACTCACGATTTAAATGAATTAAATGATAGCAAATTAAATTATGATGCTGATAAAGAGAAATTAAAAAATATTGTTCTAAAATTAAAGGATAACTTACGCAGCTGTGAGGAACTTTATGAAAAAAACAATAATTTAAAATTTGATTTAGAAAAAAATAAAAGTATTAATGAAGGCAGAATAAACTTACTTAGTGAGAGGCGTTGCAATTCTTTAGATGAAATAAAGAGAATAAGAAAACAAATAGATGATGAGCAATCTAATTTAAATAAAATCGAAGATGAAGAGACCATATATATTAAAAATAAAAAAAGCTGTGAGGCTAAACTTGAAGAACTAAATAAGGCTTTGTCTATAGTTAATGAAGAATGTTTAAAAGTAAATAATAATACCGAGGAATTCGATAAATCAATTAATGATAAGAAATCAGATGCAATTCAAAATATGAAAAATACTTCTGATATAAATAATCAAATTAATTCCCATACAAGCATGATAGAAAGTTTAAAATCAAGAATTAATGGGCTGAAAAAAGAAATAGGGTTAAGAGAAAGCAAAATTGAAGGCATTAATTCAGAAATAAATAGTTTAGAATCAAATGTAAAAGTACTAACATCTGATAATGAAGAATATAAAAAAACATATAATGAGGCTTTAATTAATTTAAATTCCCTAAGTGGAAAGCGAGATAATTTAAGCAATAAAAAAAATAGTCAATATGAAAATTTAAAAACAAAGGAAGCTCGATTAAATACCTTAATTCATATGGAGAACTCATTAGAAGGCTATAATAAAGGTGTTAAAGCAATTCTTAAAAATAAATGCGATAAGGTTAAAGTATTTGGAACAGTAAGCAATGTAATTACTGTCCCAACAGGTCTTGAAACAGCTATAGAGGTAGCTTTGTCATCTTCCATACAAAATATAATAGTTGACAATGAAA
Organism: Clostridiaceae bacterium UBA4839; assembly: GCA_002400085.1. Lineage (GTDB taxonomy): Bacteria > Bacillota > Clostridia > Clostridiales > Caloramatoraceae > UBA4839. Next base: position 8,784 of record DHEX01000087.1, read on the forward strand.
AAACTGCTCAGGAAATGATTAACTACCTAAAAAATGAAAATATAGGCAGAGCTACTTTTTTACCCTTATCAACAATTAAAGGCAGAAAAGTAAATTTTAGCAGTGAATTATCTCAAATTAATGGATTTGTAGGTTTTGCCTCTAAACTTATTAAATATGATGAAATGTTTAATAATGTAATTTCTTTTTTGCTTGGACGTATAATTATATGTACGAATCTAAAAGTAGGAACGGAAATAGCTAAAAAAACTGGTTATACTTTTAAACTAGTGACTTTAGATGGGGATGTAATTAATGCTGGGGGTTCATATACAGGTGGAAGCAGGAATGTATTAAATAACGGGATAATTTCGAGAAAAAATGAACTTGCAGATTTAAGTGAGAAGGTTAAAATTGATAAATCCAATTATAATTCTATATCAACAGAATTAGATAATATTGAAAATGAAATTAAAAATCAAAATGAAATTGTTAGCAGCTCTTCTACAAAAATAAAAGAAATAGAGTTTAAAATAAAAAATGAAAATAATAAAAAGGATATGTTTGCTTCAAACATGAAAAACATAGTTGATGATATAAAATATTTAAAAATAGAGATGGACAAGATATATAGTGATATTGATTCATATAACAATTCGATTGACAGCAATAAACTTAAGCTAAAAGATCTAACGGAATTAAATAAAAACTATGAAGAAGAAATTCAAGAATTAAGTGAAAAATTATTGCACTTTAAAAATGAAAAGGAAACATTGATTAACAAGATAACAAATAAAAAAGTTGAAATTGCAGAACAAAATAAAATTATTGAAAATTTAAATGAAAATTTAATGAACTATAAGAAGAACAAGGAAACTTGCAGCGAAAAGATTAACTTATTTAATGATGAAATAAAAGAAAAAGAAAACTTAATTTTAGAAATTAAAAAAGAAATAGAGTATACAAGTGGCAGCAATGAAAAAATAGAAAAAGATATTGAAAGCGCTTTAAATACTATTAAAGAATCGGAGCTAAAAAAAGAAAATATTAGAAAAGATTTAGAACAAAATGAGAATAAGATGAAAGATGTGGATGAAAGCTTAAATTTAATGATTAACTCCATTCATAAATTAGAAATTACAAAATCTAAGATAGAATCCGAAATTGATTTTAATATAAATAAGCTTTGGGAAGACTATGAGATTACAATTCCGCAAGCCTCAAAATATAAAAAGGATATAAAAAGCTATAGCGAACTAAGTAAAAAAGCAAATGATTTAAAATCAAAAATTAAAGGACTTGGAAATGTTAATGTTAATGCTATTGAAGAATATAAAGAAGTGACAGAGCGATATAATTTTTTAACAAAGCAAAGGGAAGATTTAAAAAAAGCAGAATCAGATTTATTAAAGGTCATTGAAACTATAAACTTAACAATGCGAAATCAGTTTAATGAAAAATTCAATATAATAAGAAAGAATTTTAACGAAGTTTTTAAGGAGTTATTTGGGGGAGGATATGCGGATTTAAAGCTTGAAGGAAATGATGTATTAAATGATGGAATAGATATTATTGTACAGCCGCCGGGAAAGAAGTTACAAAGTTTGTCATTATTATCCGGCGGAGAGAAAGGCCTTTCAGCTATAGCTTTAGTATTTGCAATTTTAAAAATGAAGCCCACTCCCTTTTGCGTCTTAGATGAAATAGAAGCTGCTTTAGATGATGCAAATGTTAATAGATTTAGTAATTTTTTAAAAAGATATTCAAAAGAAACTCAATTTATAGTTATTACTCATAGGAAAGGATCTATGGCTGCTGCTGAAGCACTATATGGAGTAACAATGGAGGAAAAAGGAGTTTCAAAAGTACTATCTTTAAAACTTTAGGAGGAAATAAGTAAAATGGAATGGTTTGATAAATTAAAAAAAGGATTATCTAAAACAAAAGATGATATATCAGGGAAAATAGAACAGGTTTTTACTTTTAACAAGGAAATAAATGATGAGCTATTTGATGAATTAGAAGAGGTTATGATACTGTCAGATATTGGTGCAATCACTACGGAAACTATAATTGACAGGCTAAAGGAGAAAATCAAAGCAGAAAAGCTTACAAGCTCCGAGGAGGCTAAAAAAGCTCTTCAAGATATTATTGTTGAAATGATGGGAAAGGGTACACAAAATATTAAACCTGAAAAGCTCCCTGCAGTTTATTTAGTAGTTGGAGTAAACGGGGTTGGCAAAACTACTTCTATTGGCAAGATGGCATATTATTTAAAAAATAATGGCTACAGTGTAATGCTTGCTGCAGGGGATACCTTTAGAGCAGCAGCCATAGATCAGCTTGAAGTATGGGGCAACAGGTGCCACGTTGATGTTGTAAAACATACTGAGGGTTCTGATCCTGCTGCAGTTATATATGATGCAATACAATCTGCAAAAGCAAAAAATATAGATGTACTCATCTGTGATACTGCTGGAAGGCTTCACAACAAAAAAAATCTTATGGAAGAGCTAAAAAAGATAAACAAAGTAATAGAAAGAGAATACAGTGATGCCTATAAACAAACACTGCTTGTTATGGATGCTACTACAGGGCAAAATGCACTTTCACAAGCAAAGGAATTTATAGAAGTTTCCGATGTAAATGGGCTAATATTAACTAAACTTGATGGAACTGCAAAGGGCGGAGTAGTAGTTGCCATAGCAAATGAGCTTAACGTTCCAGTTAAAATGATAGGTATTGGAGAAGGCATTGATGACCTTCAGGAATTTAACCCTGAAGCTTTTGTTAAGGCAATTATCAATTAAAACCCTACTAAACCTGTAAAATAAACAAATCGCAGCGGTGGATTAAATCTAAATTATGAATACACCTGTTAAGTAAATATACTTGACAGGATATGAAAATTTTGATATTATCGTAAAGGATGTTAATTGTGATGGATAAACTAAGTAAAACTTCATTATTAATTGATTTTTATGGTGATCTTCTTACAGATAAACAAAAGTCAGCTATGATATTGCATCATGAGCAGGATATGTCTTTTGGAGAGATTTCCGAGAATTTAAATATATCGAGGCAAGCAGTTTATGATACATTAAAAAGAAGTGAAAAATTACTTGATAATTATGAATCAAAGCTTGGCTTAGTAGAAAAATTTGAAGCTCAAAAAGCTAAATTAAATGAATTAAAAAACATTATTATAAATAGTAATATGGAAGATAAGTCAAAAGCACTTAAAATAATTAACGATCTTTTAGAAATATATTAGGAGGAATAATTATGGCATTTGAAAATTTAACCTCCAAATTCTTAGAAACTTTTAAAAAGTTAAAAGGAAAAGGAAAATTAACTGAAAAGGATATAAAGGATTCAATGAGAGAAGTTAAACTTGCTCTTCTTGAAGCTGATGTAAACTACAAGGTTGTAAAAGACTTTATTAACTCTGTTAGTGAAAGAGCAGTAGGTCAGGAGGTAATGGAAAGCCTTACCCCAGGACAGGAAGTCATTAAAATTGTTAATGAAGAATTAATAAAATTAATGGGTGGAAGCGAAAGCAAGTTAAATATATCGTCTACTCCTCCAACAGTTATCATGCTGGTAGGATTGCAAGGTGCTGGTAAAACTACAATGGCATCTAAAATTGCGCTATATTTAAAAAAGAAAAATAAATCACCTTTACTTGTAGCCTGTGATGTATATAGACCAGCTGCAATTAAGCAGCTTCAAGTTTTAGGCTCACAAATTGATATTCCTGTGTTTTCTATGGGAAATAAAATAAATCCAGTTGATATAGCAAAAGCGGGAATTGAAAATGCAGCTAAAAAAGGAAATGACTATATAATTATTGATACTGCTGGAAGACTTCATATAGATGAAGAATTAATGAATGAGCTTAAAAATATAAAAGAAAGTATAAATCCAAATGAAATTTTATTAGTTGTAGATTCTATGACAGGTCAGGATGCTGTAAATGTAGCTGAAAAATTTAATGAACTCCTTGACATTACAGGGGTTATACTGACAAAGCTTGATGGGGATACAAGAGGCGGTGCAGCAATATCAGTTAAGGCTGTTACAGGGAAGCCAATTAAATTTGTAGGTACGGGCGAAAAGCTTTCTGATATTGAAATATTTCATCCAGATAGGATGGCTTCAAGAATCCTTGGCATGGGTGATGTGCTTAGCTTAATTGAAAAAGCTCAAGAGACAGTTGATGAAAAGCAAGCTCTTGAAATGCAAAAGAAGATTATAAGCCAGCAATTTACTCTTGATGATTTTTTAAATCAAATGCAGCAGGTTAAAAAGATGGGACCAATCAAAGATATATTAAAGATGGTGCCTGGGGTGGATTCCAATAAGCTTGATGATGTAGAAATTGATGAAAGTGAAGTGGCTCATACTGAAGCCATTATACAATCCATGACACTCGGAGAAAGAAAAAATCCTTCAATTATAAATTCAAGCAGAAAAAAGAGGATTGCTAAAGGATCTGGCTCATCAATTCAAGATGTAAATAAACTTTTATCAAGTTTTGAACAGGCAAGAAAAATGATGAAACAGTTTGGAGATATGCAGCAAAAAGGTTTTAAAAAAGGTAAAATGAAAATTCCTTTTTTTAAATAAATCTAAATAAAACTATTAATAGTTTTAAAGGAGGTGAAGGGTATGTCAGTAAAAATAAGATTAAGAAGAATGGGCGCAAAAAAAGCTCCATTTTATAGATTTGTTGTAGCTGATTCAAGATCACCAAGAGATGGTAAGTTCATTGAAGAATTAGGATATTACAATCCAAATACTGAACCATCTGAAATAAAGGTTGATGCTGAAAAGGTTAAAGCGTGGATAGCAAATGGTGCACAGCCATCAGATACTGTTAAAGTTCTTTTGAAGAAGGCAGGTATCATGGAATAAACAGGGAAAACAGGAGGTACAGTAATAATGAAGGAACTTGTAGAAATTATTGCTAAAGCCCTTGTTGATAATCCAGATGCGGTAGTAGTCAATGAAATTGCTGGTGAGCAATCAGTAATAATTGAACTTAAAGTTGCATCTGAGGATATGGGAAAAGTTATAGGAAAACAAGGAAGAATTGCAAAAGCAATTAGAACCGTTGTCAAGGCTGCAGCTACAAAAGAAAATAAGAGAGCTGTAGTTGAAATTATATAAGAGTTAGGTTAACCTAGCTCTTTTTAATAATAAGGTGATTAAAATGTTAGAATATTTAAAAGTAGGTCAAATAATAAGTACGCATGGGATAAAGGGTGAATTAAAAATATACCCGCTAACAGATGATATAAAACGCTTTGATAAATTAAAGTATATTTTTTTAAAAAATGGCTCTTGTTATGAAAAAAAAGATATTGAGGGTATTAAATATATTAAAAATATGGTTATTATAAAAATAAAGGATATTGACAACAAAGAAGATGCTAATAACCTTATTGATTCATATATTTATGTAAATCGTGAAAATGCAGTAAAACTTCATGAAGGTACATACTTTATTGCAGACTTGATTGGTATGGATGTGTTTTCAACAGATGATAATTATTTAGGTAAAATAGTATCAGTTTTTCCAACGGGAAGCAATGATATCTACGAAATTAAAAATGAAAATGAAGAGAAAAGTCATCTAATACCTGCAATTGAAGATGTTATTAAAATGGTGGATATAGACAATAGAAAAATGATAATAAACATTTTAGAGGGATTATATGATATTTGACGTATTAACTTTATTTCCAGAAATGTTTGATTTATTTAATTATAGTATAATATCAAGAGCCAAAGAAAATCACCTTATTTCAATTAATTTATACAATATTAGAGACTTTTCAAAGGATAAACATAAAAAAGTAGATGATTATCCCTATGNNGGTGGTGCAGGAATGATAATGCAGGTTCAGCCTATTTATGATGCTGTTCAGCACATAAAGGAGATTTATGGCTATAAACCTTATACTATACTGACATCACCTTCTGGGAAAAGATTTAATCAACAATCAGCAAAGGAACTTGCAGCTAAAAATCACATTATGTTAATTTGTGGTCACTATGAAGGCATAGATGAAAGAGTTATGAGCCTTGTGGATAGTAAAATATCTATAGGGGACTTTGTTTTAACTGGCGGTGAAATTCCTGCCATGGCTATAATTGATTCAACTTCAAGGATAGTGGATGGAGTTCTTTCAAGCAATGAAAGCTATGAAAATGAATCCTTTTATGATGGATTATTAGAATATCCTCAATATACAAGGCCGGAAGTTTTTAATGATCAAAAAGTTCCCGAGATATTGCTTTCAGGTCATCATGAAAACATAAGAAAATGGAGACGATATCATTCCCTAAAAACGACTTATGAAAACAGACCTGATTTGATAGATTTTAATTCTTTAAATAAAGAAGATAAAATTTTTATTAAAAAAATAAGCAATGGGAAAAAATAAATGTTGCATAAATTGTTAATATCATGGTATAATTTAATTTGTGTTATACGGGCGTTCCTCTGTAAAGTATGTAAAGTATGCATGAACGTCTATGAAAGGGGAGGAAAAGTACATGGATATAATAAAGTCAATTGAGTCAGAACAATTAAAAAGTGATATCCCAGAATTTAGACCTGGGGATACTGTAAAAGTACATGTTAAAATTAAAGAAGGTCAAAGAGAAAGAATTCAAATCTTTGAGGGCATTGTTATTAAAAGACAAAATGGTGGACTTAGAGAAACTTTTACAGTAAGAAGAATTGCTTATGGTGTAGGAGTTGAAAGGACATTTCCTGTTCATTCACCTATGATTGCAAAAATTGAAGTAGTAAGAAAAGGTAAGGTAAGACGTGCTAAACTTTACTACTTAAGAGGTAAGATTGGTAAACAAGCTACAAAAGTTAAAGAATTAATACAATAAAATGGGACTTTAAGTCCCATTTTATTATTTTAAGGATATATATTATAATGATAATAATATTTTAAAAGTTAGGATGATTTATATGGATATACAATGGTATCCTGGACATATGGTAAAAACAAAAAAGGAAATAGTAAGCAATTTAAAGCTTGTAGATTTGGTGATAGAAATATTGGATGCAAGAATTCCAATAAGCAGTAAAAATCCTGATTTAGATGCTTTGCTAAATGATAAGCCAAGACTTGTTATATTAAATAAATCAGATTTGGCAGATGAAAGATCAACAAAACAGTGGATTAATTATTTCAAAGGTAGAAATATTCAATGCTTAGATGTGGATTCTACATCAGGAAAAAATTTTAGAAATATTTATAGTACTATAAAGCTAATATTAAAAGAAAAAATTGATAAAAAGATTGAAAGAGGGATAAAAAATTATACTATAAGAGCAATGGTAGTGGGCATACCTAATGTTGGCAAATCTTCATTTATAAATAAAATTTCAAAGAAGTCAAATGCTAAAACTGGTGATAAACCTGGTGTTACAAGAAGCAAACAATGGATAAAAGTTAACGGTGAATTTGAACTTTTAGATACTCCAGGAGTTCTTTGGCCAAAATTTGATGATGATAAAGTAGCACTTCATTTAACATATACAAGAGCAATTAAGGATGAAATACTTGACAATGTTGAAATTGCTCTTAAATTCATATCTGAAATATCACAAATAAGCCCTAGCTCTTTAACAGGCAGATATGGCATTGAATTAAAAGAAAGCCCTTATGAAAATTTATCGGAAATTGGCAGAAAACGTGGATGCATTGTTAAGGGTGGAGAAATAGATACTGAACGAACTGCGTATATGATTTTAGATGATTTTAGAAGTGGTAAACTTGGGCGGCTTACTCTTGAATTACCTGAAGAGTAGGGTGATAAAATGAATTTAAAGCAATTAAAAGAAAAACTTCAAAATTCAAATTATGAGGAATTTGTTAAAATAAAAGAGGGGTTAATAAATGATGATAGAAAATCTGTAATTAATCTTTTAGATAAGTATGAAAGATATTATAATAACTTAATTAATGAAAAATTAGAATATGAAAGCAGATTAAAGTATGAAAAAAAATTATATAATATGGGAATAAAGTACATAGCAGGAGTGGATGAAGTAGGCAGAGGGCCACTAGCAGGCTCAGTTTATGCAGCAGCAGTCATTTTAAATCCTGACATATACATATTAGGTGTCAAAGACTCGAAAAAATTATCCCCTAAAAAACGAGAAATTCTTTCTGATGAAATAAAAGCAAAAGCTTTATCTTATTCTATTGGCTTTGCAACAGTAGATGAAATAGATAACTTAAATATTTTAAATGCAACAAAACTAGCCATGGAAAGAGCAATAAACGGCTTAAATATTAAACCAGAGTATATATTAATAGATGCACTAAAACTTAAAAAAATATGTATTCCACAGATATCAATTATTAAAGGTGATGATTTGTCTGCTTCCATTGGTGCTGCATCTATAATTGCAAAAGTTACGCGTGATGAATATATGAGGAATATAGCAAGCCTCTATCCTGAATATATGTTTGATAAAAATAAAGGATATGGCACAAAAGATCATATAAATGCAATTAAAAAGTTCGGTTTATGCCCTATCCACAGAAAAACTTTTGTAAAAAACTTTGTAAAGGAATAAATATGTTAAATAACAGAGAGTTAGGTACCATAGGTGAAAATATTGCTGCTAGATATCTTAATAAGAATGGATATCAAATCATCGAAAGAAACTTTAGAAAAAGGTACGGTGAAATTGATATAATTGCAAAGGATAAGGGCTTTATTGTATTCATTGAGGTAAAGCTGAGAAGAAGCGTTAAGTATGGATATCCAGGGGAAGCCGTTAATCTATACAAGCAAAATAAAATTAAAAAAATTGCAGAAGTATATTTATATGAAAATAATAGATATGATTATAAAATTAGATTCGATGTTATTGAAATTATTATGGATAAGGATAATAACATTCAATCAATTAATTTAATTAAAAATGCATTTAATTAAATTAATATAATAGAACTTACTTAAATATAATATTAATGAAAGTACTTAAATGGAGTATATGATGCAGGAGGAATATAAACCAGTATCTATTAACTCTATAGTTAATTATAGCGATAATCAAAATATACAAAAAATATTAAGTTATTACTCTATAATTCCTGATGAAGTTGTTAAGATTAGAAGTGTATACAAAATAAAATATAGGAACAAGTATTATTGTCTTAAAAAGCTAAATCATCCTAACAATAAGGTATCCAATGGCAAGAAACTTGTTGATATTTTAAATTCTCGGGGATTTTATAACACAGCTATTTATATACCTACAAATGACGGAAGAAACTGTGTTAGACATAAAAACAAAGCTTATTATATTACAAACTGGATTGACGGCAGGGAATGCAAAATAGATGATTTTGAAGAATTAAAAAAAGCAATTTCATTATTAGCGACTTTTCATATCAAATCTTCTATGATTAATACTAAAGAACTTAAGTTAGAAGGGCCTAAAAATTGGATCGAGGAATTAAAAAAACAGCAAAATGATATTGAAAACTATAAAAGAATAATTAGCAATAAAAAGATATTAACTTCATTTGACAAGCTTTATTTAAGATATATAGATGATTTTAATCATCATCTTAATTTATCCATAGAATTGTTAATGAAGTCAAATTATCTTTCCATGCGTGATTCTGTTATGACAAAGCATACTATTTGCCATGACAGCTATTATTATCAAAATATTTTGGTTGATAGCAATGGTAAATTATATATTATTGATCTTGAAAGTATTTTATATGATGTTCATGTTTATGATATTGCAAAGTTTATTAGAAGAATTATGTATAAAAAAAGCTATGCATGGAATTTTAATTATGTAAAAGAACTTATATATGAATATGATAAAATAAGTAAACTAACAAAAGAGGATTTAGAAGTATTGCTTGCTTTTTTAATTGTACCGCATAAGTTTTGGAAGTTAGGTAAAAAAAGATATGTTAAGAAAAAAAAGTGGAGTGAAGATAAATATTTAAAGAAACTTTATAAATACATTAAATATATTGATAAAAAAAATGAATTTATAAAAATATACTGTGATTTTTATGAGCTAAATATGTGAATGAGTAGCATTTACTACTCATTTTTCTTGACCTAAAAATTATTATATACTAAGCTTAAAGTAAGTGATATTGATTTGATGCTTTACCGCCTTATATATGAAGAATGTATATTGTAACAATATGTAAAATATTACTGTATACATTTCCTGTATTATAAAAGGAATATTTTAACATATAGAGAATATATACTTGGGGTGGTAAAATGGAAAATAACAATTATACATTTAAAGAAATCTGTGAAAAAACAGGATATAAATCTTCTGTAATAAGATATTATGAGAAGGAATTTGAAATTAATATTCCGCGCGATGCAAATGGAAGAAGAATATTTACACAGCAAGTTTATGAAATACTAAGTCTTATAAAAAAGCTTCAAACAGATGGATATACGAACAAACAAATTAAAAAGTTATTATATAATAATGATAAAGACCAAACAGATGAAACAGCGGTAACTGCAGGATATACTGAAGCTAACGAAAAACAAGATTTTAACGAGGAAATATTAAAGACTTTAGATAGCAAATTAGATGAAATAAAAAATAATATTCAAGAAATAAATCAAAATGTAAATACAAAAGAAAGAGACATTTTAATTAGTGAGAATTTAAAATTGAAAATGGAGATAAAGCAAAAGACCTATGAAATTATAGAATTAAAAGAAAATTTAAGATATGAAAAAGAAAAGAAAAAAAGTTTTTTTCCAAAACTTTTTCATAAATAGGTGTAATATCTGTAATACCCCGCCTAAGCGGGGCATTACGGATGGTAGCCATCTGATAAGTTGATAAATTTAACTTTATTATGGAACAGGGGTTTTATATGCTGAATAAAAAAACTGCTTCTATTTTAGATTGTTTTAAAATTAAAAACATAGTTGATTTATATAATAACAGTAATTTAGACTCATTCTATAACGTAAATATCCCAATATTAAGCTATTTATTTCTAAAAAAATGTTACTATATACTAAGGGGAAACCGTATATTAGGAATTGTTTTTATTGATTCTAAAGTAAAAAATATATACTATATTCCTAAAGTTATGTATAGAGTAATGCCGCTGGAAACGATAACTAACTTTTTATACAGTAATTTTAATATTTCAGGCTATACAATGCATATAAATTATATTAAAAAACAGTACATAAATAAAAATATTATTATGCCAGCAGAAATAAAAGAAAATATTAAATTTATGCATATAAAAACTTACAAAGATAAAAAATATTCATTAAAGGAAAATGAACAAATTAGGAAAATTAATATTTTTGGTAATGAAGAAATTAGGGTGTGTTTACAAAATAAAATTTTTGAATATAAGAACATAAAAGGGCGTATCAATCTTACCATAAATGATATTCTTTCAGAAGAAAGCAGCCCATATTTTTTAAAGGACTATTGCTTTCTTTTAGAAAAAAACAATAATTCCTGTGGATATGCGCAAATTATATTAATTGAAAATAATTTCTTTCTAGTTAATTTTGGTATAGTGCCCGAAGAGAGGGGAAGAGGGCTTGGAAATAGCTTTTTAAATGAGATAATAAATATATGCTTTCAAAACAAAATTGAGGATCTTTATCTTACAGTTGATAACAGTAATAAATCAGCAATTAAGCTATATACAACTGCTGGATTTAAAGAAAGATATAATACAGTAACAGTAAAATATAACTAAATTATGTCTTCAGTGCCAGCCTCTTGATATTCTTCAGACACATTGCGTACCTGTAGGGAACGGTCTTGACCGTTCCGCCCTACCAAACAAACGAAATATACTGTGAACGGGAAACCGAAGGGGAGCTATTTGTAACAGCCCCCCATTTTTTTATATAGATTTTAAAACTTTTCCTAATCTTTTAATGCCTTCAATTATTTGTTCTTCGGATGAACTTGAATAATTTAACCTGAAGTGATTTGGGTGGCCGCCGTTTGGGAAGAAAGAACCACCTGGTACAAATGCAACCTTATCTTTTAAAGCAATTTCAAGTATTTCAGCAGCATTTTGCCCTTCCTCAAGTGTTACCCAAGTGAAAAGTCCTCCTTGAGGATAGGTAAATGTACAGTTATCTGGAAATTCTTTCTCCATCATTTTAATCATTAAATCTCTTCTTTTTCTATAAACAGATTTTATTTTTTCAATATGTTCATCAAGATTATATCTCTCCATGAAAAGCGCAGTTTCTCTTTGGGAAATTGTACTTGATTGTAAATCAGCTCCTTGTTTTACCAGTATATATTTAGATAATATGTTATTTTCAGCGCATACCCATCCAAGCCTTAATCCAGGGCAAAAAGTCTTTGAGAAAGTTCCTAAGTAAATTACGCTGCCAGCTCTATCAAAACTTTTTACTGATGGAAGTCTTTCTCCTTCAAATCTTAATTCGCCATATGGGTTATCCTCAATTATTGGAACATTATATTTTTCTGATAGTTCAACCATCCTTTTTCTTCTTTCTAAACTTAATGTCTTGCCAGAAGGATTTTGAAAATCTGGAATTGTATAAATAAATTTAACGTTAGGATTATTCTTTAGTGCTAATTCTAAATCCTCTATAATCATTCCATCATTATCCATAGGAATTTCAATAAATTTAGGCATATAAGCTTTAAAAGCATTTAATGCCCCTAAATAGCTTGGACTCTCACAGATGACCACATCATTTTTGTCTAAGAATATTCTGCCTGAAAAGTCAAGGCCTTGTTGTGAACCGCTAGTAATAAAAATATTATCTTCTGAAACATTTACACCTGATGCTTTCATTCTCTGCTCAGCAATAATTTTCCTTAATGGTTTAAAGCCTTCTGTTGTAGTGTACTGAAGTGCTTCTCTGCCCTCTTTTTCAATTACTTCTGATGAGATAATTTTAAATTCCTCTACAGGAAAAAGTTCAGGAGCCGGAAGACCTCCTGCAAATGATATAATGTCAGGCTGTTCAGTTAATTTAAGCAGTTCTCGAATCTCAGATGCTTTGATGCTACCCATTCTCTCTGCGAGCCTAAATTCCATTTAAAATACGCCCCCCCATAATAATAAATAATAAATGATTAAAGTAATGTATTAATGGATAAAATGGTTTAAAATAAGGTTTGTGGACACTATAATATACTTATAATGTCTTTTTAAAGCACATAAGAATTAATCATTAACAAAAGCTTTTGCTACAGCTATATTATAACAGATGGACTATTATATAACAATAATTAAAAGTTAATATATTACATAATAATAAGGAAGTGGTAAAATGATGACAATTATAACAGTTGCCTTAGCTCCTGCTATTGCTTTATTAATTTTTATATACCAAAAAGATAGATACGATAGGGAACCGCCACAACTTCTTTTTAAAAACTTTTATCTTGGTGTATTTTCAACAGTACCTGTATATTTTGTCGAAAAATTTTTAATGAGCAGGGAGCATTCATCTAATCCACTATATCAGGCATTTGTGGTAGCAGGATTTACAGAAGAGCTATTTAAATATATAATTGTAAGAAATGTATCTTATAAAAGTTCATATTATGATGAAAAATTGGATGGGATTGTATATAGTGTTTTTGTATCCCTTGGTTTTGCATCTGCAGAAAACTTACTATATGTTTTAAGCTCGTCATCTAATTTTTTATATACTGGAATAGCAAGGGCAATTTCAGCAGTACCAGCTCATATGCTTTTTGCTATTAGTATGGGATATTATTTATCTTTAGCTAAGTTTTCACGTAATAGAATATCATCTATGTTTTATAGCATTGAATCCTTATTTGTACCTATTATTCTTCATGGAATATATGATTATATACTTATTTCTAAAATATATGGATATATGCCTTTATTTATTATTTTTGTAATAGCTTTATGGAAAATTAATTTAAAAAAATTAAACAAATATGCAGATGATTCGAGAAGGAGTCATTCGTAGGGCTCTTTTAAGGCTCAGGTGGCGCTTTCCTATAATGAATACCTTCTTATCCAGCTATGCCTTAAAAGAGCCAATCTAGGGGCGTAGCAGCCGTTTAGATATTACGGATGGTAGCCATCGGATAAGATGATTCTTAGACTCAGGTGGAGTCTTCTTATAAGGAATACCTTTTCCAACTGAGTCTTAGAAGAGTCGATCCAGGGGCGTAGCAGCCGTTTGAATAATTACGGATGGTAGCCATCGGATAGTTGTTAAAATTTAATATATTGTAAGAGGGGTTGATAGAGCATGTCAGAAAAAATTAAAAACAAAACTTATTATATTGAAACCTGGGGCTGTCAAATGAATGAGGAAGATTCCGAAACAATGGCAGGAATCCTTGAAAATATGGGCTATATTAAAACAGATGATAAATTAAATTCAGATTTAATTATACTAAATACCTGCTGTGTTAGAGAAAATCCTGAAAATAAGGTATTTGGAAATCTTGGTGCGTTAAAATCCATAAAGAAAAAAAGACCTGAAGTATTAATAGCTGTTTGTGGCTGCATGATGCAGGAAAAAGGAATGGCTGAAACTATAAAAACTAAATTCCCATTTGTAGATTTGATATTTGGAACTTATAATCTTCATAGACTGCCTGAACTAATTGAAAACGCAAGTAATTCAAAAAAAACTTTTATTGAGGTATGGGAAAAAGAAGGAGAAATTGTGGAAGGCATACCTGTGCATCATAAAAGTGACATCAAAGCCTTTGTAACTATTATGCATGGCTGCAACAATTTTTGCTCATATTGTATTGTACCTTATACAAGAGGCAGGGAGAGGAGCAGAAAGCCTGAAGAAATTGTAAAAGAGATAACAGGTCTTGCAAAACAAGGATATAAGGAAGTTACACTTTTGGGTCAAAATGTTAATTCCTATGGCAAGGATTTAGGAAATACAAGTTTTGCAGATTTAATAAGGATGATAAATGATATTGATGGCATAGAAAGAATTAGATTTATGACTTCACATCCTAAAGATTTAACAGATGATTTAATTATGGCTATTAAAGAATGTCCTAAAGCTTGTGAGCACATTCATTTGCCTGTTCAATCAGGAAGTACGAAAATATTAGAAGCAATGAACAGGAAATATACAAAAGAGCAATACATTAAACTATCTGAAAAAATAAAAAAAGAAATTCCAGGTGTTGCATTGACTACAGATATAATTGTTGGCTTTCCAGGAGAAACAGAGGAGGACTTTGAAGAAACTTTAGATTTGGTTAAAAAAGTTAGATTTGATTCTGCTTTTACTTTTATATACTCTGTTAGAAAAGGTACACCAGCTGCAGAATTCAAAGATCAGGTTCCAGAAAAAATAAAGCATGATAGATTTAACAGGCTTCTTGAAGTTGTAAATAAAATAGGCGATGAATTATATAAAGAATATAAAGGGAAAACCGTTGAAGTATTAGTTGAAGAAATAAGTAAAACTGATGAATCTAAAATGTCTGGACGAACAAGGACAGGAAAACTTGTACACTTTACAGGCGGAGATACATCATTAATAGGGAAGCTTGTTAATGTGAAAATTACACAAGCTGAGATGTATATTCTCATAGGTGAATTAGTAAATATTATACGATAATAGACTTTAAAAGGGGGAATTAGCCTTGGCATTAACACCGATGATGCAGCAGTATTTAGAAACCAAGGAGCAGTACAAGGATTGTATATTATTTTTTAGAATTGGTGATTTTTATGAAATGTTTTTTGAAGATGCTGAAATAGCCTCAAAGGAGCTTGAATTAGTTCTTACTGGGAAGGACTGCGGATTAAATGAAAGAGCCCCAATGTGCGGCATACCTTATCATGCTGCTGAAAGCTATATTGCAAAGCTAATTGAAAATGGACATAAAGTTGCTATATGCGAGCAGGTAGAAGATCCTGCATTAGCTAAGGGGATTGTCAAAAGAGAAGTAATTAGAACAATAACTCCAGGTACTGTAATTGAAACTAATTTGCTAAATGATAAGCAAAATAATTATATAGGATGTTTGTATGTTGATGAGCTTAAATTTGCTATATCCATATGTGATATTTCTACTGGAGAATTTTTAGTTACTTCATCATCCGACAGCTCTTTTAAAGCTATTGATGAACTTTCAAAATATAATCCTTCAGAGCTTTTGGTTATAGAAAATAATTATGTTAACACAAGCAAATTTATAAAATCAATAAATTCTAAATTTCATCTGCTTCTTACAGTTGTAAAGTATGATAAGCAATATAAAGAATTATTAAATGATAAATTTGGTGAAGACATCAGTGAGTACAATGAATATGAAATGATGGTAGCAAGCTGTCTTTATAATTATCTTAACGACACTCAAAAGGGAAGCCTTGCACATATAACCAAAATCAGTAAATACAACATTAAAGATTTTATGGTTATAGATTCCTCTACAAGAAGAAATTTAGAGCTTACTGAAACTATTAGAACAAAAAGTAAAAAAGGCTCATTATTATGGGTTCTTGATTATACTGAAACTTCTATGGGTG
Source organism: Clostridiaceae bacterium UBA4839 (assembly GCA_002400085.1). Classification (GTDB taxonomy): domain Bacteria; phylum Bacillota; class Clostridia; order Clostridiales; family Caloramatoraceae; genus UBA4839. The sequence continues at coordinate 25,331 of DHEX01000087.1, forward strand.
GAAGGCTTTTAAGAAAATGGATTGAGGAACCATTAGTAAATAAAGATGAAATAAATAAAAGACTAGATGCTGTAGATGAGCTGCTTAATAATTTATATATTTCTTCTGATTTGCGAGAATTTTTAAAGAGCATATATGATATAGAAAGAATTATAAGTAAAATAAGTTATGGAGCAGCAAATGCAAGGGATTTAATTTCCTTAAAAGAATCATTAAAACATCTTCCAGATGTTAAAGCCTCCCTGTCAAAATGTAAGAGTAAACTTTTAAGGGATATATATGAAGATTTTGATGTGCTAGATGATGTATATGAGCTTATTGATAAATCCATTAAGGAAGATCCTTCTATGCAGCTTAAAGAGGGAGGAATAATTAAGGAAGGCTATAATAGTGAAGTTGATAGATTAAGGGATGCAATGCATAACGGTAAGCAATGGATAGCTGAATTAGAACAAAAGGAAAGGGATCTAACAGGAATTAAGTCATTAAAAATTGGCTACAACAAAGTTTTTGGATATTATATTGATATAACAAAAAGTAATTTATCAAATGTTCCTGAGGACAGATACATTAGAAAACAAACACTATCAAATTCAGAAAGATATATTACATCAGAATTAAAAGATATGGAGGATTTGATTCTTAATTCAGAAAGCAAAGTTGTTGAACTTGAATATAATATTTTTATTCAAATAAGGGAGCAAATTTCTAAGGAAGTAGTAAGAATACAAAAAACTGCATATTACATATCAGTAATTGATGTTCTTTTGTCCTTTGCAAAGGTATCTTATGAAAACAACTACGTCAAACCTAAGATCATTGATAATGGCTGTATAAGTATAAAGGATGGAAGACACCCTGTTGTTGAAAAGGTAATTCAAGGTATTTTTGTTCCTAATGATACCTGCCTTGATTTAAAGGACAATATGATTCTTATCATTACGGGCCCTAATATGGCAGGAAAATCTACCTATATGAGGCAGGTTGCTCTTATTACTTTAATGGCTCATATTGGATGTTTTGTGCCTGCTAAAGAAGCAGAGATTTGTATAACTGACAGGATTTTTACAAGAATAGGTGCCTCTGATGATCTTTCTTTAGGTCAAAGTACATTTATGGTTGAAATGATGGAAGTTTCGTATATATTGAAAAATGCTACAAAAAACAGTTTAATTTTACTTGATGAAGTTGGAAGAGGAACTAGTACTTTTGATGGTTTAAGTATAGCATGGGCCGTTGTTGATTATATAAGCAGCAAAATCAAAGCAAAAACTTTATTTGCAACTCATTATCATGAATTAACTGAATTAGAAGGTAAATACCCTCAAATAAAAAATTACTGTATATCAGTTAAAGAGCATGGTGATGATATTATCTTTTTAAGAAAGATAGTAAGAGGAGGGGCAGATAAGAGCTATGGAATTCAGGTAGCAAAATTAGCAGGACTTCCAGATGAGGTAATAGATAAGTCAAAGGAAATATTATTAAAACTTGAGGAGCTTGATATAACTAAGAACTTAAAAGAAGATGATGCTTTAAAGGAAACTGCTATAAGTTCAACAAAAGAGAAAAAGAATGCTCAAATGAGCTTCTTTGATTTTAAAGGAAATGAGATATTAGAAAGCTTAAAAAACATTGATGTATTAAATTTAACACCAATGGAGGCATTGAACTTATTATATGATATTTCTCAGAAAGTACAAAAACTTTAGGGGATGGTAAAATGAAAACAATACATGTTCTTGACAGCAAAACAATAAATAAAATAGCAGCAGGGGAGGTAATTGAAAAACCTGCTTCCGTTGTTAAGGAATTGGTTGAAAACTCTATTGATGCTAAAGCCAACAATATTACAGTTGAAGTAATGCATGGGGGTATATCATCAATTAGAATATCAGATGATGGAATAGGCATTAATAAGGAAGATATTGAAACAGCATTTTTAAGACATGCTACAAGCAAAATAAAAGATGATAAGGACTTAAATACAATAAATACATTAGGTTTTAGGGGCGAAGCCCTTGCAAGTATAGCCTGTGTATCAAAGGTTGAAGTGATTTCAAAAACAAAGGATAGTTTGACTGGAAGGAAAGTATATATTGATGGTGGAAAAATAATAAAATCTGAGGATTGTGGATGCCCTGACGGAACAACAATTACAGTAAAGGAGCTTTTTTTTAATACTCCAGCAAGATTGAAATTTTTAAAAAGCGAATCCAGAGAGGGAATATATATAACAGAAGTAGTTCAAAATTTAGCATTATCCCACCCTAATGTATCCTTTAGATATAAAGCTAATGAAAAATCCTATTTTATAACTAAGGGGGATGGAGACTTAAAATCTGCAATACTATCTATATATGGTAAGGAAATTTATAATAATATTATTTATTTAAACAGCAGTGTGGATTTTATAAGGATTGAAGGATATGTAGGCAACAGTACCATAGCTCGTGCAAGCAGAACACATCAATCTATTTTTATTAATGGAAGATATATTAAAAATAAAACAATTACAGCTGCAGTTGAAACTGCATTTAAATCTATGCTTACAATTAATAAATTTCCTTTTTTTATATTAAACATATATGTTAATCCTGAATTTATTGATGTAAACGTTCATCCATCGAAGCTCGAAATTAAATTTCAGGATGAACAAATGGTATTTAAAGCAGTATATAAAAGCGTAAAAGATGTTCTTTTATCAAAAAGCGATATATTAGAGCCTCCTATCAAATTTACTTCAAACGTTCCGCCAATGTATTTCAAGCAAGGGAAAATGGATGTCTTTAATGATAAAGATGAAAATTTATATTCCAGCAATAAAAACGAGCAAAATGAAGGGGATAGAATAAAAGAAAATAATGATGTAAATTCAAATATAAATTCAAATGGAGCTGAAATTGATTCACCAGAAATCAAAGTATCCCCTTCAAAGATTGAGCCTTTATCTATAGTTGGTCAATTACATTTTACATACATCATTGCAGAGGGAAAAGATGAATTATATATGATTGATCAGCATGCAGCCCATGAAAGAATCAATTATGAAAAGTTATTAAATGAATATAAAGCATCTTCAATAAAAAGCCAAAAGCTTTTAACTCCAATTATTATTGATTTATCCTTTGATGAAAAAGAAACTGTAAACAAGAATATAGATTTATTTAAGAATATTGGGTTTGAAATAGATGATTTTGGAAGCAATTCAATTTCAATAAGAGCTATACCTATAATTTATGGAAATCCAAATATTAAAGATGTATTTTTTGAAATTTTAAGTGAAATAAATATAAATGAAAGTGATGTTTTAAATACTATAAATAAAGTAATCTATACAATGGCATGTAAAAGCTCCATTAAGGCTGGAGACAAATTAAATAACATGGAAATGATTAAATTAGTGGAGGAATTAAGGCATTGTGAAAATCCTTATACTTGTCCTCATGGACGCCCAACTATAATAAAAACGACGTTTTATGAATTAGAAAAAAAATTTAAAAGGGTACAGTAGGTGAAATTATGAAAAAGACTATTGTAATAATTGCTGGACCTACAGCTTCCGGTAAAACTAAAACAAGCATTGAAGTTGCAAAGAAATTAAACACTGAAATTGTATCTGCTGATTCTATGCAAATTTATAAGTATATGGATATTGGCACTGCAAAGCCTAAAATATCCGAAATGGAGGGCATACCACATCATATGATTGATGTAATATATCCAGATGAAGATTTTAGTGTGGCAGTTTATAGAGAAATGGCAGGGAAGTGTGTTAACAGCATAATAAGCAAAAACAAAATACCTATTGTTGTAGGTGGAACAGGGTTATATATAAATTCTTTTTTATACAACATGGATTTTACAGAAACCCCTGAAGATACTGAGTATAGGAATTATCTTAAAAATTATGCCGTAATTTATGGCAATGAAGCACTTCACAGCTTATTAAAGGACGTTGATAGGGAATCCTATGAAAGATTACACGCAAATGATACTAAAAGGATTATAAGAGCTCTTGAGGTACATAAAAATTCAGGAAAAACAATCACCAAATATCAAGCTGAATCCCAAAATCAATCCTCTGATTATAACTGTATATATATTGGACTGAATATGGACAGAAAAAAACTTTATGATATAATAAATAAAAGAGTAGACAATATGTTTAATATTGGTTTGGTTGATGAAGTTAAAAATTTAGTACAAATGGGGTATAATAAAAATTTAAAATCAATGTCAGCTATTGGATATAAAGAAGTATTTGATTATTTAGAGGGAATATATACATTAGAAGAGGTAAAGGAGATTATTAAAAGAAACACGAGAAGATATGCTAAAAGACAAATAACTTGGTTTAAGCATCAAGGCAATATTCATTGGATAAACGTAGATGATTTTAACAGCATTAGTGAAATAGCTGAAAATATATTACAATACATTGAAGGAAGTTTAGAATCTTTATAGAATTATATATTATATTAAAACCTTGGAGGATGATGTCCATGAATAAAACTACCAACAATCTTCAGGATATATTTTTAAATCAAACAAGAAAAGGAAAAATCCCAGTCACCATCCATCTTATAAATGGATTTCAACTAAAAGGATATGTAAAGGGCTTTGATAATTTTACAATAATATTGGATTGCGATGGAAAGCAAACTATGGTTTATAAGCATGCTGTATCAACAGTTTCACCAGCAAAGCCAGTTTTGTACACATCACAGCCATATCAGCCAAATGAAGTAATGGATGAGAATACTGATAATACTAAAGATGAGTAAATACCCTCCAATAATAAGAGGGTATTTATTTTGCAAATTAGGAGGAAAAAATGTTAAAACAAACAGAGATGGAACTAAAAAATTATTTTAATATAGATGATAAAATTCTTGAATTATCACAAGAAGCACTTAATGATATAAAGCCTGAATTAGATGAAGTAGATAAAATTAAGGAATACAATCAAATGAAAGTGCTTAAAGCTATGCAGGAAGAAAGATTAAGTGATTCCCATTTCACAAATAGTACAGGTTATGGGTATGGAGATATAGGAAGGGATACATTAGAAAGGGTTTATGCTAGAATATTCAATGCGGAAGATGCCATAGTAAGGCCTCATATAGTTTCAGGTACCCATGCAATTGCAATTGCGCTATTTGGCAATTTAAGGCCTAATGATACGCTTCTTGCTATAACGGGCAGGCCTTATGATACTCTTCTTCAGATTATAGGAATTGAAGGGGAGAATAATGGTTCACTTAAAGAATATGGTGTTAATTATAAAGAAATATCACTAAAAGATAATGGTGAAATTAATATAGACGAGGTATGCCATACTATTAAAGAAGATAAATCAATAAAAATGGTTGAAATACAAAGATCAACTGGATATGGGTGGAGACCTGCTTTAACTATTGATAATATTAAAAAAGCCATTGATGCTATAAAAGCAGTTAGATCTGATGTCATATGCTTCGTTGATAACTGTTATGGTGAATTTTTAGATATTTATGAACCTACAGATGTTGGAGCTGATTTAATTGCAGGATCATTGATTAAAAATATCGGCGGTGGAATTGCACCTGCTGGCGGATATATAGTAGGAAAGAAAAAATATGTTGAACAAGCCTCTTACAGGCTAACAGCTCCAGGTCTTGGAAAAGAGTGCGGAGCAACCTTTGGAGTTGTAAGATTAATGTTTCAAGGATTATTTATTGCTCCCCATGTAGCTATAGAAGCTTTAAAAACATCCATATTTTGTTCAAGATTAATGGAGCTTGCAGGCTATGAAGTTTCACCAAAATATGATGATAAGAGAAGTGATATAATACAGGCAATTAAATTTAATAATCCTAATGACTTAATTTCATTTTGCAAGGGAATACAAAAGGGTTCCCCAGTAGATTCCTTTGTAGAATGTGAGCCATGGGATATGCCAGGCTATACAGATAAAATAATAATGGCTGCTGGTGCTTTTATTCAAGGCTCATCAATTGAATTAAGTGCAGATGCTCCAATTAGACCTCCATATATTGCATATCTTCAAGGAGGCTTAACTTTTGAACATGGTAAAATAGGTGTATTAGTTGGATTATCTAATGTTTTAAAAAATAAAAAATAGGGTAGGGTGAATGTTGTTTGCAAGGAAGAGGGNNTTATTTCATAACCCTAAAAAGTCCAATTACAATTCCGAGTATTGTACATTCTTTTGTTATTATTGGTTCCATGGATGAGTTTTCTGGTTGGAGCCGTATATGATTTTTTTCTTTGAAAAACCTTTTTACAGTAGCGCTATCCTCTAATAAAGCTGCTACAATTTCACCATTTTCAGCAGTATTTCTTTTCTCAACAATAACGTAGTCGCCATCCAATATACCACATTCTACCATGCTGTCTCCTTGAATTTGAAGCATAAACATATCATTTTTATTTTTAAAGTATTCAGCTGGTATTGGGAACCTATTTTCTTTATTTTCAAAAGCAAGTATTGGCATACCAGCAGCTACTTTACCTAAAATAGGAACACTTATAACTTCACTCTCATGTACAGGATTATCATCCCTATGCAAAATCTCGATAGCTCTTGGCTTAGTAGGATCTCTTCTAATATATCCTTTTTTCTCAAGCCTTTCTAAATGTCCATGAACGGTAGAAGTGGAACTTAACCCTACACCTTGGCATATCTCTCTAACTGAAGGTGGATACCCTTTTTCAGCAATTTCTTTTTTTATAAAGTTTAAAATCATTAACTGTTTATCAGTTATAGTAGAAGAACTTGCCATAAAAAACACCTCATTATTATATTTTTATTTTTTAAATTATACCACAAAAAAAATATATATGCAAACTTATGTTCGAATTATATTATAAAATAAGCTGACTCAGGATATTCCAATAATTTTGTGCTTAATATTTATAAGTTAACATAAATTGAATTATGTTAACTTATAATTTAATCTTTATCATCTTCATCTTCCATGGATAAGGGATTAGATTTTACAGCTTCCCTGAGCTGCTCATCGTCTACATGAGTATATATTTGGGTAGTTGAAACACTTTCATGCCCAAGTATTTGCTGCAGCGCTCTGATATCAACATTGCCATACTTGTACATAAGAGTAGCAGCAGTATGTCTTAATTTATGTGGTGTATATTTATCATCATATAATCCAGCAGCCTTTGTATATTTTTTTACTATAACTTCAACCGTTCTTTTATTTATTCTGCTTTTACGCTCGCTTAAAAACAATGCATCAGATTCTGCATCCTTAGGCCTTACATTCATATAACTCTCTATGGCCTTTAAACAAGCATTATTTAAATATATAGTCCTTTCCTTATTGCCTTTTCCTATAACGGTCAAAATATCGGCCTTTATTTTACTAATATTTATTCCAACAAGTTCTGATAATCTTAATCCGCAATTTAAAAATAGGGTGATTATTGCATAGTCCCTTTCTTTGTTTCTGCCATCTACAGCATTTACAGTATTTAAAAGCTTTTTGCTTTGATTTAACGTTAAATAAACAGGATGCCTTGTACTTATTTTGGGTGACTCCAATTCACTAGCAGGGTTGCTTTCAATTACTTTAGCTTTAGAATAAAGAAAATTAAAAAACGATTTTATAGCAGCAGTTTTACGAGCTCTGGCATAGCTGCTATTTTCCTTTTCAACAGTAATGAATGTTATAAAGGAGTAGAGATCCATTAGTTTAATTTCATTCATAAAGTTTTCATCAATATCTTTTATAGTAATATCATCTAAAGAATCTTTTAAATTGAATTTCTTTTTTTTTAAATATTTTAACAGCATACAAAGATCATATTTGTAACCTTTAATTGTATTTATAGATTTGCCTCTAACAGTAAATAAATAACCTAAATACTCATTTAAAATGTCTGGAAGGTTCTCATCATAGATATTATTCATTTTATCACTCCCCCTTCCTTCATTATAGCACACATTTCGCTAAATTAACATTTAGCGAAATGTTAATTCTCTCTACTTTTATATAAATTTAAATCTTTCTATTGTTTTTATTTTTGTTTTCATTTTTTTTAATATCTTTACCTAAACTTTTAATCATAAAGACAGTCATAAGGAAAAAAATAAATACCGGTATAATAGATATAATTATTCTAATCACATTCATCATATAAATCACCCATATTTTTTTATTTATTAATATTTTACCATAATTTATTAGTTAAATATAGCTTATTCACAGATGTGAATTCTTTTGTTTAAAACTATGAAGGAATTGAATTAATGGATTTCATTTTGAATACTATTTTTCTACAATTATAATTTAAGTATCAATATATGTATAAAATTAATTTCATGTCAAATTAAGTAAATTCATGCTTGAATCATTTATACAATTTTCAACAAAAAAACCAGCAAATCAAAATTGCTGGTTTTTTA
>DHEX01000048.1 GCA_002400085.1 Clostridiaceae bacterium UBA4839
TCTATACTTAGTCTGGTGAACTTGGGCTCCTAGAAGCCACGATGCCTTTAGGCTCGTGGTAGTTCACCCTCCTAATGTAATGTCCTGTTTACTATACCATTCAAGAGCGTCATAAAAATGTTGAGGCTTAAAATCTGGCCAGTACTCATCAAGAACATAAAAGTCAGAATAAACTGTTTGAACAGGCAGGAATCCACTTAACCTTCTTCGGCCTCCCCATCTTATTACCAAGTCAATTCTTGATACATCATGAGAATTTAATTGCTTTAGAAGATTATTTTTATTTTTTGATTTGCAAAAATTGATTCCATTTAAATCCCATTCGTAACTGTAATTGACTAAAAAATTAACTCTTATTTCTTCTTTACCAAATACTTTTCTTTCGATAAAAGGCAGCAGCTCTTTTGGAAACATAGGTGAGCTGCTGTTGCCAATTACAAGCAGGGAAGCATTTTCTGTGGATAAAAGTTTTACAGCTTCAACACATGCAGCAGTAAAAGCAATTCTTTGCTCTGCAGGTCTTTTTGTATTATCAGTAGTAAAACCATAATATGTTATTTCTTCTATGTTATTTTCTTTGCATAGTTTAAGAAGTTCAAGCCCAGGTTTTAATCCCATCTTATATCCCTTTTCTTTTGAAAGCCCGTTTTGTACAGCCCAGCGCCTATTACCATCAGGGATAACCCCTATATGTTTTGGAATATGCATAAGATTCACCTCCCAAAGAGAAAAAGCTCAAATATATTATTTGTTTATTGATTATTTTTATTCATAAAGAAGCAATAAATAAATATTTTTGTATATGTATTTATTATATAACATATATTTAATTTCGGCTCATAATTTGGTAAGTATAGCTTTAATAAATTATATTTACATATCCCAAAACTTATAATATTTGTAGCAAAATTAAAAATTATTAATATTATGTTATTGAAATAGAAAGGATGTGAGATGGATGGAATATATATATAAATCAAAATATAGAGACCTTGTATGTGGAGCGGATATAAAAGTTCCTTTAAATAATGGAAGATATATTACGGGTGTAAATTTTGATAATGCTGCTACTACACCACCTTTCATATCCGTTATGGAAGATATTAATAATTTTGCTCCTTGGTATTCATCTATTCATAGGGGTACCGGGTATAAATCAAGATTATCATCAAAGATTTATGATGACTCAAGAGAAATTATATTGAATTTTGTAGGGGCAGATATAAATTATGATACTGTAATTTATGTGAAAAATACTACCGAAGCTATTAACAAGCTTTCAAACAGGCTGTGTATTGATGAGGACAAGAATGTAATACTATCAACAGAAATGGAACATCATTCTAATGACCTTCCCTGGAGGGATAAGTTTTTGGTTGATTATATTGAAGTAGATAAGTGTGGAAGAATAGATATTAATGATTTGAAAAATAAGCTTATTAAATATAACGGGAAGGTTAATCTTATAACTATTGCTGGAGCATCCAATGTTACAGGGTATATAAACCCTATCCATAAAGCTGCAAAATTAGCTCATGCTTATGGTGCTGAAATTATGGTAGATGGTGCACAGCTGGTGCCTCATGGTAAAATTGATATGAAACCAATAGATTCTGATGAGCATATTGATTTTCTTACCTTTTCAGCTCACAAAATGTATGCTCCTTTTGGAACAGGGGTTTTAATTGGACCTAAAAATGTATTTAAAAAGGGATGTCCCGACTATAAAGGCGGAGGTACAGTTAAAGTAGTAACTCATGATGAAATTGTATGGGATGACCCGCCATATAAGGATGAAGCAGGAACACCCAATTTAATGGGAGTTGTGGCTCTTACCTCAGCAATTAGAACTTTGTCATCAATAGGATTAGAAAATGTAGAAAAATATGAAAGAAAGTTAAGACAGTATGCTTTATTAAGGCTGAGTGATATTCCAGGCATAATAATTTATTGTAATGAGGATAAAAATGATAAAGTTGCTATTATACCTTTTAATATAGAAGGCATTCATCATAGTAAAGTTGCCGCCATTCTTTCATATGAGGCTGGAATTGCAGTAAGAAATGGATGCTTTTGCGCACAACCTTATATACAAAGGCTTTTGAATATAAGTAAGGATGAAATGGAGAAATATATTAATAACCCCACAGTTCAAAGACCAGGAATGGTAAGATTAAGTTTTGGACTTTATAATGATTTTACTGAAATAGATAGATTAATTGTAATGTTATATAATATTTTACAAAATAAAACATACTACAATAAAAAATTTTAAAAAATACTTTAAATTGTGTATAATAAATATTTATCAAACAGTTAGTATTAATATTAACTATTATTAAATAAATAAACAAGCAAAACTTGCTTATTTATTTTTTGCCAGATAGTAATATCCCATCATCATTAGATGGGAAATAACGGATGGCAGCCATCGTAAAGGCAATTCATGGACTCATATGGAGAGAAGCATTTTTTAAACAATCTCCTTTTGAGTTTTAGAATAACTTGGCAATAAAAGATATATTAAGAATATGCTACCAGAATAATTGACAAAATTTTCACCACCATTACATTAAATAGGATGTATTTTTAAATGATTTTATATTTGATATATAATTATATATTGAAATAAATGTATTTATGTTAGATAATAAAGTGTATCGTAGTAAATAATCTATTAAGTTGACTATTTATAAATTTTTTATTATTATTTTATAGATTGATGATGTTTTTACATTATGTAACTTTTTATAAATAATATAAAAAATTACTTTATAAATATAATTTTATTTGACATTATGTTATAAAATATTTCATAGGAGGTTAGATTATGGAATTATTAACATTTAAAAAAGGTATTTATCCTCCTCACAATAAATATCTTACAGAGGATAAAGAAATAATAGACATGCTTCCTAAAGAAGAACTTGTAATTCCAATGCTCCAGCATACTGGTGCTCCTGCTGTACCAGTGGTTCAGAAGGGAGATAGGGTTTTAAAAGGGCAAAAAATAGGAGAAGCAAATGGGAAGATTTCTTCAAATGTTCACAGTCCTGTTTCAGGTACTGTAGAGAGTACAAAGCAAATTTATACTTCCTTTGGCAAGAAAACTTTAGCATTAGTAATTGAAAACGATGGCAAGTACGAAGAAGTGAAATATCCTGAAAAAAGAGATTACAATTCAATGGCTGTAGACGAGATTATTGAAGCTATAAAAGAAGCAGGTGTAGTAGGTCTTGGCGGAGCAGTATTCCCGACATATTTTAAGCTGATGCCGCCTAAAGGTGCTACTATTGATACTATAATTGTTAATGGCGCTGAGTGCGAGCCGTATTTGACTGGCGATTACAGGCTTATGCTTGAAAAAACTAATGAATTAATTGAAGGGCTTAAAATACTATTAAAAATATTTCCTAATGCAAAGGGATATATTGCAGTAGAAAATAATAAAGAAAAGGCATATAAAGCATTAAAAGATGCGGCAAAGAACGAAAAGGGTATTGAAGTATGTTATCTTAAAACAAAATATCCACAAGGATCTGAAAAACATCTTATTTATGCTATAACTAAAAGGGAGGTACCATCAGGAAAACTTCCTCTTGATGTACACTGCATAGTACAAAATGTAGGTACAGTAATTTCAGTTTATCAGGCAGTAGTTTTTGGGGAACCTGTTATTTCAAGAGTTGTAACAGTATCTGGTGATGCAGTTAAAGAGCCTAAAAATTTAAGAGTGAGTTTTGGAACATCCTTTAAAGATGCTATAGAAGAATGTGGCGGATTTAAAGAGGAGCCTGTAAAAATACTTTCAGGCGGACCTATGATGGGGATATCACTTTCAAATTTGGATTATCCCGTAAGCAAGAATGTAACTGGAATAGTAGCTCTTACAAAAAAATCTACAGATTTGTCTGATGAGACAAGCTGTATAAGATGCGGAAGATGTATAGATGCATGTCCTATGAATCTTATGCCTGCTTTATTAGATAATCTTTCAAGGCTTAATAGGTATGATGATTTTAAAGAAAAAGGTGGAATGAACTGCATTGAATGTGGATGTTGTTCATATGTTTGCCCTGCCAAAAGACATATAACTCAATCGATAAAGAAGGGCAAATTGAACAGCAAAAAATAATAGATATAGATAAGGAGTGAAAATCATGTCTGAAACTATTTACACAGCATCACCATCACCTCATATACGTTCTAATATAACAGTTAAAACAATTATGAGAGATGTAATAATAGCATTAATGCCGGCATTAATTGTGGGAATATACTTTTTCAAAATGAATGCAGTACTTGTTATACTAACATCTGTTGTTTCATCTGTTTTTGCAGAATGGCTGTGGGAAAAACTTACTCATAAGAGGATAACAATTGGAGATTTAAGTGCAGTGGTTACTGGACTTTTACTTGCATTTAATCTGCCGCCAACTATTCCACTTTGGATGGTAATTGTAGGAGCATTCTTTTCAATTATAGTTGTAAAACAATTTTTTGGTGGAATTGGACAAAACTTTGTAAACCCTGCTCTTGCAGGAAGAGCGTTTTTACTTGCTTCTTATTCTACAGCAATGACAAAATGGACTGTAGATGGAGTAACTACAGCAACTCCTCTAGCAATATTAAAAACTGGCAAAGGAACATTACCTCCAATTACAGATCTTTTAATTGGAAATATTGGAGGCTGTATTGGTGAAATATCAGCCATTGCAATTTTAATTGGAGCAGCTTATTTATTTTATAAAAAGATTATATCATGGGAAATACCAGTTACTTATATAGGCACAGTTCTTATATTAACTTTGCTTTTTGGAAGAAATGGATTTTACGAAATATTTGCAGGCGGATTAATGCTTGGAGCATTTTTTATGGCAACAGACTATACAACATCTCCTGTAACAAGTAAAGGCAAGATTATATTTGGAATTGGATGTGGAATTTTAACAGCAGTTATACGTAGATTTGGACCAAACCCTGAAGGAGTTTCTTATTCAATACTTATAATGAACTTATTTGTCCCACTGATAGATAGAAAAACAGCTCCACGTATTTTCGGGGAGGTGAAATAAATGGATAAAGAAACATGGGTACCAGCCATAAGATTATTTATAATAACTATAATAGCTGGATTGCTTTTAGGTATAGCTCACAATGTTACACAAAAGGCTATAGATGCAAAGAAAGACGATAGTGCACTTAGAGCAGTTCTTCAAGACGCTGCAGAATTTAAAAAGGTAGAAGTAAGTGGAAATAATGATAAAATAAAAGAAGTTTATGAAGGCATAAAAGATGGAAATAACGTTGGATATGCTATAGTATTTGAAGCTAAGGGCTTTAAAGGTCCTCTTAATATAACAATTGGAATAGGTAAAGATGACAAAATAACTGGAATGAAGTTAGAGGCGCCTGATGATACAGCTGGCCTTGGCAAAGAAGCTGAAAAACCAGAGTTCTTAAATCAATTTAAGGGTAAATCACCAAAAACAGAATTAAAAGTTGCAAAAACCGCACAGAATCCCGATGAAATACAAGCACTTTCTGGGGCTACAATTACTTCAAAGGGAGCTGTAAATGGTGTTAATATGGTTTTGGATTACTATAAAACTGAATTGAAAGGAGGACAAAAATAATGAATAAAGCTTTGGAAAGAATAAAAAATGGCGTTATAACTGAAAATGTTACGTTTGTTCAGGTCATAGCAATGTGCCCAGTTCTTGCTATAACTACAAGTGTTAAAAATAGTATAGGAATGGGAATTGCTGCAACTATAGTTCTTATTGGCTCAAATTTCGTTATTTCTTTATTAAGGAATTTTATACCTGATAAAGTTCGTATACCATCTTTCATTGTTATTATTGCATCCTTTGTAACTATACTTGATTTTTTAATGAAGGGGTATGCTCCTACACTTTATAAGGCATTAGGCATTTTTATACCGCTTATAGTTGTAAATTGTTTAATACTTGGAAGAGCTGAAGCATATGCTTCAAAAAATCCACCATTACTATCCGTATTTGATGGAATTGGACAAGGCCTTGGATTCACATTATCACTTGTAATTGTTGGAACAATTAGAGAAATAATTGGAGCAGGTACATTCTATGGATTACAAGTTTTACCTAATGGATATACTCCTTGTGCAATAATTGTAAGTCCTCCGGGAGCTTTTTTAACTCTTGGAATTTTAATGGCAATTTTAAGCAAGATAAGATTAAATAAGAAAATCTCAAATAAGAGAATTTCAGATTACAGCGGATGTGAACATTGTCCTAATATTGGAATATGTCATAAGGCCTGATAGTTAAAAAAATGGGGGTGAAAAAATGCTGAAAGCATTTCAAATAATAGTTTCTGCTATTCTTGTTAATAACTATGTACTATCGAGATTCCTTGGAATATGCTCTTTTTTAGGAGTATCTAAAAAAATTGAAACTGCAAAAGGAATGGGGATTGCTGTTACATTTGTAATGGGACTTGCTTCCATTATGTCATGGCTTGTATTTAACTTTATATTAAAACCATTGCATATAGAATATATGTATACAATTGCATTTATTCTCGTTATTGCAGCTTTAGTTCAATTTGTTGAAATGGTAATTAAAAAGAAAATGCCTGGTTTATATAAAGCATTTGGAATTTATCTACCACTTATAACTACTAATTGTGCAATACTTGGAGCAGTTATAATCAATATGAATGAAAATTATAATCTTTTTTATTCATTTTTATTTGCAGTATGCTCAGGACTTGGTTATCTGTTAGCAATAGTTTTACTTGCTGGTATTAGAGAAAGAATGGAGTTTAGCGATAATATGCCGGAAGCGCTGAAAGGTCTACCAATTTCATTAATTACAGCATGCCTTATGTCAATTGCTTTTTCAGGTTTCCAGGGATTAGTACAGTAAGGAGTGGTGGTATAGATGATAAAGGAAATATTATGGCCGGCAATAAGCTTAGGAGGTCTTGGACTTATTTTTGGTATTATCCTTGGAGCAGCTTCAAAAAAGTTTAAAATAGAAGTAGATGAAAGAGTACCACTTGTAAGAGAAAAGCTGCCAGGTGCCAATTGCGGAGGTTGTGGTTTTGCAGGATGTGATGCATACGCAGAGGCTATAGTTTCCGGCAAAGCACCTGCTAACTTATGTAATATAGGCGGTGAGAAAGCTGCAAAAGCCATAGGTGAAGTTCTTGGAGTTGAAGTAAAAGCTGCTGATCCTGTAGTTGCATTTGTAAAATGCCAGGGCACCTGTGTTAAATCAAAATCAAAGTATGATTATCATGGGTTAAAGAGCTGTCATGATGCATTAACTCTTGCAGATGTGGGGCCTAAAGCTTGTGAATATGGCTGCACCGGATTTGGAGATTGTGTTAAACAGTGTCAATTTAATGCTATAAGTGTTGTTGATGGAATAGCAGTAGTTGATAATGAACTATGTACAGGATGTGGATCTTGTGCTGCTGCATGCCCAAAGGGTATTATTGAGTTAGTACCAAAGAAACAATCTGTTAAGGTAGCATGTTCATCTAAGGATAAAGGAATGGATGTTAAAAAGGTTTGTACTTCAGGATGCATAGGATGCGGAATTTGTGCTAAGAATTGTCCTAATCAGGCAATAACTGTAGAAGACAACATTGCTCATATTGATTACAGCAAATGTACAAATTGCGGTATATGTGTTTCAAAATGCCCTGTAAAGGCAATAATTAACAAATAAGCTTAAAAACATTAAACAGTTTACAAGTATAATTTGTAAACTGTTTATTTTTTGCAACATAAATATTGTAATTCGCAATTTAGATTTAATCCACCGCTGCGATAAGAAAAATATATTCCATTCACTTGACCGTTTGCAAAGATGTTCTAAGGATTAATAAAATGGTAGGGAACGGTCTTGACCGTTCCGTTGATGGACGAGCGGAATCTAGGAAAGCGGAACGGTGCCAACACCCAGTAACAATTTCATTCTATGGCATTTGCAGGACAATCTGAATTTGGGAGGGCGGAACGGTCAAGACTGTTCCCTACAGATTGTCTGGTATTTTAATTCTATAATGAATTATAAAAGAAAAGAAATATTTAGTTGCATTTTAGGAATAATAAAGATATACTTATAAAGTTAAACAAAACGAGGGAGGAAATTAATAGTTTTTATGGAAAAATTAAAATTTGAAGATATGCAACTTTCAAAGGAAGTAAAAAAAGCAATTTCAGATATGGGATTTGAGGAAGCAACTCCCATTCAATCGCAGGCTATACCTTATGTCCTTGAAGGGCTTGATGTTATAGGTCAGGCACAGACAGGAACAGGTAAAACAGCTGCTTTTGGTATACCACTTATTGAAATGACTGAGATAGGAAATAAAAAACTTCAATCTATTGTACTTTGTCCTACAAGAGAACTTGCAGTACAGGTTGCAGAGGAAATAGGAGAACTAGCAAAGTATAAGAAGGAAATTCGTATTCTTCCGGTATATGGAGGACAGTCTATTGAAAGGCAGATACAGGCCCTAAAAAGAGGTGCTCAGATAGTTATTGGAACTCCTGGAAGAGTTATAGATCACATAAATAGGGGAACCCTTAAAGTTGACAATATTAAAAGGGTTGTTCTTGATGAAGCCGATGAAATGTTTGATATGGGTTTTAGGGATGATATTGAAACAATTATGGGTTGTCTTCCTAAAGACAGACAAACTACATTTTTCTCGGCAACTATGCCTAATGAAATATTAAAGTTTGCTAAAAAGTTTCAAAAAGATCCTAAGATAATAAAGGTTGTTCATAAGGTGCTTACTGTACCTGAAGTTGAGCAGTATTATTTTGAAGTTAAGGAAAGTATGAAAACTGAAATTTTATGTAGGCTTATTGATATATATAATCCAAAACTTACATTGGTATTTTGTAATACAAAAAGGCGTGTAGATGAAGTTGCAATGCAGCTTCAATCGAGAGGATATTCTGCAGATGCCCTGCATGGTGATTTGAAGCAGGTTCAAAGGGATAGAGTAATGAACAAATTTAGAAAAGGCACTATAGACATACTTGTGGCAACAGATGTAGCTGCAAGAGGTATAGATGTAGATGATATAGATATAGTTTTCAACTATGATGTTCCACAGGATGAGGAGTACTATGTTCATAGAATAGGAAGAACTGCAAGGGCAGGCAGATCTGGAATAGCTTTTAGCTTTGCTGCTGGAAGGGATATATATAAGTTAAAGGATATTGAAAAATATACTAAAACAAAGATTATAAGGCAAAAACTTCCCACATTAAATGATGTGGCAGAAAGCCGTACAAATATTCTAATTGAGAAAATAAAACACGAAATAGAAAATGAAGATCTTTCAAAATATGAAAAAATAATTGAAGTACTTATTGCACAAGAATACAATTCTTTAGATATTGCTTCTGCTCTATTAAAGCTCTATTCAGGAGACAGCAGCAGTGAGGAGCAAAATGAAGTGGATGCTGAGGAAATGGAGGATACAGGAGCAGCAGAGTCAGGAATGGTAAGGCTCTTTATAAATATTGGTAAAAAGCAAAATATAGGGCCAGGAAATATTGTTGGCGCAATTACTGGGGAAACGAGTTTACCAGGAAAACTTATTGGAAGAATAGATATGTTTGATAGGTACACCTTTGTTGAAGTCCCAAAAGAATATGCAAAGGAAGTTTTAATTTCTTTAAAGGATAATAGGATAAAAGGGAATAAGATTAATATTGAACCGGCAAATCCTAAAAATAGATAATTTAAAGCCTGAAGTTTTTACCTTCAGGCTTATTTAATGCATTTTTTCATCCGATGGCTAGCATCCGTACCCCCCGCTTAGGCGGGGAATAACGGATGCTACGCCCCTGGATCGGCTCTTCTTATTTTACTGTTACTGTAAACATCATTCTATAGCCATTAAAATCTTTATATCCATACCAATCTTTGTAGATTGAAAAATTCTTTTGCGGGCCATGTCCTTTATTTACTTTTATCATCTTTTTTATATCATTCCATTTATAACTGCTATTTCTTTTGTGATAATGTTCAGCATCCCTTTGCATTAAATCAGAGGAAATAAATAAATAATAAGTTTGGCCATAGGAATAATTTTTAGCTGGTTTAACTATTATACTGTATTTATCTGGTCCAGGGAGAATTTCCACTGGAATCTTATTTCCTGAAATATCTCTTATATAAATTCCATCTTTATCAATACTGTTTATATTTACACATTTATTAAATTTTATAGTCCAAACTTTGTTGATGTCTACATTATTACAGGAATGAAGATTGGCCCAATTAAGGTCAAATATTTCAAGGATGCCAATATCAATATTAACATTGTCATCTGTATTCTCATTTAGCAGAACAATTTCATTGTATGGGAGAGCACTTAAATTATCGTATGTTACAGGTGTGCCTAAGGTATATTTAATATAAACTTCGTCTCCTGCTTTAAG
The DNA here is from genome assembly GCA_002400085.1 of Clostridiaceae bacterium UBA4839. Classification (GTDB taxonomy): domain Bacteria; phylum Bacillota; class Clostridia; order Clostridiales; family Caloramatoraceae; genus UBA4839. Next base: position 10,460 of record DHEX01000048.1, read on the forward strand.
TTTGGATAATTTTTTCCATTCACTGCTGCTATAGGCAGTGTAATAGGCATTTTTATTTCTTCTTGAATCTTCAATTACAATATATACATATTTATTATTATAACTAGCTTTTTTAAAAGAGCCAATTATGCAGCCTGTTTTCATAGCAGGTGGTTTATCCATCAAATTTTTGTACTCACCGTTTGGGCTTTTTACTGTAATGTTGGTGGTAATGTCCTTTGACCTTATTATGTCATAGGGATAATTCATAGTCTTAACTGATTCCTTATCTGGATTTATTTCTATGACCTGAATGTCTGTAGCGCCATTAATATTTGTAACAGATTTTACATGCACTTCGTAACCTAAAGTATTTTTTTCACCTCTTAATATGGCGACATATATATACCCAGAACTTTTATCTTCATAATATAAAAACCCCTGCTTTTCTTTTTTTGCATCAATTAATTTCTTTAGCTCATTTGGAGCAGCACTTCTATCTACAGCTTCAAATTTAACATTACCTTGCTGCGAATTGGGAGTTAAATTCTTATATTCAAAACCAACTTGATTTTTTACAGTAATATTGGTGCTAATATTTTTAGCTCTAATTATGATAAAGGGATAATTTATAGTTTTAGAAGCATTGCTATTTGGAGCAACTTCAATTATTTGAATGTTTGTAGTTCCACTAACATTTACAACAGAACTTACATATAATTCATATCCAAAAGTACTTTTTTCACCCATAAGTACAGCAATATATACATATCCGGAAAACTCGTCTTCATAATATAAATATCCTGGTTTTTCTTTGTTTTTATCAATTAGTTTGTTTAACTCACTTGGAGCAGAGTTTTTACTAATTAGCTCAAATTTTAAATTTCCATCATTAATATTTGGTGTTAAATTTTCATATTCAAAACTGTTAAGGTTTTTTACTGAAATGTTTGCTGTGGTACCTTTTATTTTTATTATAGTAGTAGGATAATTAATGACTTGAAGGGTTATTGCTTCAGGACTTGGGTCTGTTTCTTTTACATATACATTGATTTTATCACCCACTTCTTCAGCCAGCACTACGGATACCCCGTAGCCTGAAGTATTTTTTTGCCCCCTTAAAACTGCAATGTAGGTGTAGCCTGAGGAATAATCGATATAGTAAGCAAAGCCTTTTTCTGATTTATGATATTCTATAAGGTTTTTTATACCTAACGGAGCATCATTTTTATTTATTTCATCAAAATCTATTTTATTATAGGCAATGCTTACATGGTCAGCAGGATTTTTTGATTTTGCCATTACTGCAGGTGAAATTGAAAAAATTAAAATGAGCGTCATAATTATTGATAGCATTTGTTTCTTTACCATAATAAACCTCCTTATTATTTTAGTATTCACATAAATAGACGTAATATTTTACAATTAAGTTCCATTAAATGAAACTATTGTTAAAGAGGTATTATAAATATCGCTTTATTCAATTACTTGCTATGATAGTATTAACAATTTTAAAAGATAAGAAACTAAAATATTTAATTATATGAACTTTTTTAACTTTATTTGTGTTTAACTATTAAAGGAGTGAACCGAGTTTTGAATGAGCGTGAATTAATAAAAATAATAACTACCCCATTTTTTATTGCTCTAGATTAATATATCTGCTACAACAGGCATATGATCTGATGGATATTTTCCATTCCATGTATCCGAAAGTATTCCATGATTTAAAACTTTGACATTATTTTTTATAAATATAAAATCAATTAAGCTTCCATACTTTCCTGAAGAACCAATATTTTCTTTGCTAATACCGGTTCTTTTTGATAGCATATCAAATATTTTTGCTGCTTTAAAACTATGAAAACTAATATCAGGTCCATGGTGTGGATTAATTGACACCTTGTAGGAATCAATTAATGATCTTTTAGCTATTTCATCATTTTTAAAATTGCCTGTCAAAATATTATATACATCACTTTTATTGCTGCAATTAAAATCCCCAGTAACTATAACAGGAAAATTTTCAGCTATATCTTCAATCTTATTTAAAAGCAGGTATGCACTTTGCCTTACAGCTTCTTTCCCAAAGTGGTCAAAGTGTGTATTAAAGTGGAAAAAAGTACTTCCATCCTTTATTCTTTTAAACTTAGCCCAAGTTACTATTCTTACACAAAGTGCATCCCAACCTTTGCTTCCGGGAACATCAGGGGTTTCTGAAAGCCAAAACGTACCGCTATCTAAAAGATCAAACATAGACTTTTTATAAAAAATAGGTGAGTACTCTCCTTCATTTTTACCATCGCCCCTTCCAACCCCAATCCAGCTATAATCTGGAAGCAGGTAAATAAGATCCTGCAATTGATCAAATACAACCTCTTGAAGTCCTGCTGTATCTATATGATGAAATTCAATCATACTTGCAGCCATTTCTTTTCGGTTACTCCATGAGTTCCCAAAATCAAATGCATTTTTATAACGTACATTAAATGATGCTGTTCTAATAAAATTTTCACTATCAGTCATATGAAATTTCCCCCTATGCACTTTAAAAATAGGCAAATTAAATCTTTTATTCATAAGTATAATAATATCATTTTAAAAAAGCGTCAACAGATTTATCCTTCTTGCATATAGGGGATATGTATAAGTAACTGAACTTTTGACACTTAGAATGAAAACATATGTAGAAAGCAGTAGACATATTATTTGAAGCAATTTTGTTATAAGCAGTAAACAAAAAAAGAATACTTATAAGGTGGAGTTTTATATTTGACACAAACTTGAAGATAGATTACATTTATATTATATTTAATAAACATAAATGGAGGGAATGTTATATGAAAAATATTATTCGTAACATTATTTTCATTGCCAGCATAGGTTTGATATTTTTTGGCGGTTTCAGAGGGGAAATAGGAACTGTTTTTAATAAGGCAGCTAATATATGCTTGGAGTGTATAGGAATTGGCTAACAATAATAAAAAGAGGCACTTTGTTCAATTATTGAGCAGTATTGCTGTCAATGGGAATTTTAAGGGCTTTTTTAATGGACGAATATACACGGGAAAAACGAAAAAAATCTGTGTGCCGATACTCAACTGCTATTCATGCCCAGGCGCATTAGGAGCATGCCCCATTGGTTCGCTGCAGGCTGTTATAGGAAGCATTAAATACAACATTTCATACTATGTGTTAGGCTTTATGTCATTAATAGGGGTTATGTTTGGAAGGCTTGTATGTGGATGGCTTTGCCCTTTTGGATTTATTCAAGATTTGCTTTATAAAATACCTACTAAATTTAAATTAACGGTATCTAAAAAGGCAAATAATATATTGAAATATCTTAAATATGCTGTATTTATCATATTTGTGCTTATATTGCCGATGACTTTACGGGATCAGTTTGGGATGAGTGATCCTTATTTCTGCAAATATATTTGCCCAGCAGGGACTCTTGAAGCTGGAATACCTTTAACATTATTAAATAAAAGTTTAAGAAGCGCAATAGGATTTTTGTTTAATTGGAAAGTTCTTTTATTAATAACTATTGTGATACTTTCAATTTCTGTATACAGGGTATTTTGCAGATACATCTGTCCTCTTGGGGCTTTTTATTCTTTGTTTAATTCAATTAGCTTTTATAAGATAAAGGTAGATAAGGATAAATGCATAAACTGCAATGCTTGTACTAATAACTGCAAAATGAACATAGAAGTTTATAAAAAACCAAATAGTGCAGAATGTATTAGATGCGGTGATTGCATTAAAAGCTGTCCCACAGGTGCAATAAAAAGCGGGATATTTATAGATAATGAGCGTTTTAAAACAAAAAAAGTTAATAGTTATAATGCAAAGCTGGGTAAATCAAGTAATTCTTAGAAGAACTTATTCAGGGGCGTAGCAGTTGTTTTGAACATTACGGACGGTAGCCATCGGATAAGGTGATTCTTAGACTCAGGTGGAGTCTTTCTTATAAGGAATTCATTCTCCAACTGATTCTTAGAAGAGCCGATCCAGGGGCGTAGCAGCCGTTTGAACATTACGGATGGTAGCCATCGGATAAAAGTTAAGCTGCAGTATAAATGATATTATACTGCAGCTTTTTAAAATGAATCACCTTATCTTTTTTATTATATCTTCTATGGTTAATTTAAATTGTTCTCCTGTTTTCATGTTCTTTAATGTGAGAATATTAGTTTCCCTTTCTTCAGAGCCAATTAAAATCACATAAGTAACTCCTAATTTGTCTGCATAATTGAGCTTTTTTGAAACTTTGCCCTCTTCAAGGTATGTGTCAGCATTGATATTATTTTTAATTAATTTGTTTGCAACTGAAATAGTATATTCTAAATTATCATCTAATGATATAACTAAAATAGCAGATGGGGTTGAAGTACCGTTATCTGCTATGATGTTAGCTTCTTTAAACTGATAAAATAATCTTGTAAGACCAATGGATATGCCAACTCCCGGAAGTTTCTGATTGGTATAATATTCAGCTAAATTATCATATCTTCCCCCTGAACATACAGAACCAATAGATGGATAATCATTTAAAATAGTTTCATATACGGTTCCTGTATAATAGTCAAGGCCTCTGGCAATTTTCAAGTCAATTATAAAGTTGGATTCTGGAACATCAAAGCATTTTATATAATAGCAAACTTTAGCTAACTCATCTAATCCTGTTTTAAATGTTTCATTTGAAATATTTAATTTGTTTAGAGCATTAAGTATCTCATCATTAGTTCCTTCAATATTTATAAATTCAATTATTTTTTGAAGCGCTGAATTTTCAATTCCTAAATCAGAAAGTTCCTCTTTAACTGCACCTAGACCAATTTTATCAAGTTTATCAATAATCCTTAAAACATCTGTTTTATTTTTAATATTTAAGGAATCAAAAAAGCCATTTAATATTTTTCTGTTATTTATGTGTATTGTAAAAGAATCAAATCCNNCCAACAATATCTATATCGCACTGGTAAAATTCACGAAATCTCCCTCTTTGATTTCTCTCGCCTCTAAAAACTTTTCCTATCTGGTATCTTTTAAATGGAAAATTTAATGAGGACATATGCTGGGCAACATATCTTGCAAGGGGCACAGTTAAGTCAAATCTTAATGATAAATCATTGTCACCTTTGTTAAATCTGTATATCTGCTTTTCTGTATCTCCTCCGCTTTTAGCAAGAAGTATCTCGGATTTTTCAATTATTGGGGTATCTATTGGTGCAAATCCAAATTTTTCATAGTTTCTTCTTATAATATTGAGCATTTTATTAAAGGCAATTTGATCAGAAGGCAAAAGCTCCATAAATCCAGGCAGTATTGATGGTTTTGTAATATTTTTTTTCACTTTATCATCTCCATATAAGCATATATTTTCTAACCATTATTTTAATGGTACTGTTTATAAAATTATATCATAATATTACAAAACTAAAATATTTATGTGAAACTTTATACCATTATCCTCTAATAATTTTACACTAACTGAAATTAAGAGCTTATATCAAAATTAATGTCTAAAAATAATTTATAATATATATCACATGGTATGTTGTAAAGCAATATACCATGTGATATTATGTATATAAGTTAACACAGTAATTGCTTGGAGGGATTAAAAAAGCATTACCTATGTAAATTTTCCTATAAATATTATCCAAATATAGAAAGGAGCTTTAAAGTGTATAAATATTTTTTAAAATTTAAAGGCCTGTGTGCTGCAGCATTGGCATCTGCTTGTATATATTCAATTTTAAATGCATTTGTTGCACTAATCGAGAAATCTATAATAGATATTATTTTTGATGCAAATGGCCTAAATATGATACCTAAAGTATTGTTATTTACGGTTGGAATTTTACTTGCCATAGCTGTAATTAGTGTAGTGCGTGCTTCTTTTGTTTCAAAACTAAATAAGAATATCATTAAATCTATAAGGCAGGATGCTTTTGAAAAAGTTATCAATATGGATATAGTTGAATTTCAAAAAAACTATGGAAGTGATTTTATTTCTCTTTTAAATAACGATGTAGCTATTTTGGAAGAAAATTATTTCACTCCTATATATGATAGTGTAACCAGTGTGTTAATGATTGTGGCATCTTTTATCTTGCTTATTAGACTAGATAAGACATTAGCATTAGTAGGGCTTGTATTAAGCATAATTTCTATAATGCTACCTAAAATAACACAGAAGAAGGCTATTGAAAGTCAAAAAAAGGTTTCTGAAAGTTATGAAATGTTTAGCAGAAAAACTAAAGATTATTTTCAGGGGTTTAGCGTTGTAAAGAGTTTTAATATTTTGGGAGAAATCAAAAAAGAGTTCAAGGAATACAATGATTACCTTGAAAATAGCAGATACAAGTATTCAAAAGTACAAGGAATGACTGTTGCTATTTCATATTTTGGTAATACAGGAATGTTTATTGCTATGTTAGCTATTGGAGTTTATCTTGCTATAAAGGGAAAAACCACTCTTGGAACAGCCATGGGTGCTGTTCAACTTACGAATAATTTGAAGCTTATAGCTAATGTAGGAGCAAATATAAATCAGGTAAAATCCACAAAATCTGTAGCTGATAAGTTCGAGGATATTAAACATATAGACAATACAAGGGAAGCTTGTGTGGATAAGCTTGAGGAATTTAATGACTCTATAGAGTTAAACGATGTAAGCTTCAGCTATGATGGGGAGAAAAATATTTTGGATGGAATAAATATGAGATTTAAAAAAGGACAAAAGTATGCCATTGTTGGAGAATCGGGCTGCGGGAAAACTACTCTTTTAAAAGTATTAATGGGGTACTTTTCCAATGTCGGTGGGAAAATAATGATAGATAAAAGGGATGCAGGGAAATTAAATATAAAGGATATGAGTAATATATTGTCAATAATGCAGCAAAATGTGTTTTTGTTTGATACTACTATAAAAAATAATATAACTCTTTTTAAAGATTACCCTGAAGAAGAAATAGAAGCTGTGATTGAAAAAACACAGCTAAAAAATCTTATTGAATCCCTTGAAGATGGCATTGATACATATATAGGAGAGGCAGGAGACAAGCTTTCAGGTGGAGAGAGGCAAAGAATATCCATGGCGAGAGCATTCTTAAAGAAGAAGCCAATATTGTTGTTAGATGAAGCTACATCATCCCTTGACAATTTGACGGCAAATGAGATAGAAGAAACCATATTTACTATGGAAGATGTGACAGTAATAAGTGTGACTCATGTGTTAAATGAGGAAAGGCTCAAAAGATATAATAAAATATTTGTTCTTAAAGATGGGGAAGTCATAGAAGAAGGCAATTTTGATGAACTTATGAATAAAAATGGATATTTTTATAGTATGTACAATATAAATCAAATTAATGAACCTAGCAGTATTGAATTAGGTGATTCTAAGAAGCAGGTGAAGGCTACTTATAAAGGGATACCTCTTTCCATCTAAGAGCCTTTAAGAGGCACAGCATTTGTTATTCCAGGTATTACGGGTGGTAGCCATCAAATATAAAATAATATGTCTTGCTTTCCACAATCAAGGAGGGGAATTTAATTATGAAAAAATATTTATTTAAGGATAATAAGGCTTCATTTATATTTGCTATGGTATCTATTATATTGGAATCTGCATTTTTTACAGGAGAAGCCTATGTTTTTAAAAACATACTAGACTTGGTGTCTTTAGATATGAGTATGGATAAATTTTATAATACAGTCTTATTTTCAATAGGTTATATCCTTGTTCATTGTGTTGTAATTTATATGTATAGAAAGGCAATGGGAAATTACTCAAGGAGTGTAATTACTGAGATGAAAGAGGATGTTTTTTCAAATATTTACAGCCGTGATTTGAAAAGTTTTTCAGAAAATAATACGGAAAGTTATGTATCTATAATGTTGAATGATATAAAGATGATAGAAAAAGATTATGTTATAAATTTATCAAGCATTTTTGCATATATGCTTGATATAATATTTGCGGTAATCCTGCTTTTTAAGTTTAATGTCAAAGTAGCCTTAGTGGCTATAGGATTCAGTGTTTTGCTTAGCATGATACCTAAATTTTTTTCAAAAGAATTGGCAGCATTGAAAAAAGATTTATCTGATGGAATGAAAACTTTTTTGGTTAAAGTGAAGGAAATTTCAGAAGGGTTTGAAACTATAAAAACTTATGATATTGAAGATGAGGCATATGACCAATTTTCTGTATATAATGATGAAGTGGAAGATGTAAAATACAATATTGGAGTCATGGATGCAAAAATAAATTCAGCTTTAGAGTTCTTTTCTTTTCTTATACAATTTTTAGTTTCAATCATAGTTGTATATTTCATTATAAAAGATAATCTAACTGTAGGGCTGGTAGGTTCAGTTGGTCAGCTGATGGTCAATATTTGCGAGCCTATGGAAGGATTTTCTGGAAGATTCAATAGATTAAAAACTGTAAAGCCAATAGTTGATAATGTTATAGGAAAAAATCAGGTAAAAACAGAGAAGAGTGAAGACAGTATTCAAATAGATGAATTTAGGAAAAGTATATGCTTTGAGGATGTGAAATTCAGCTACGATGGGAAAAGAAATATATTGGATGGAATAAATACATGCCTTGAAAGGGGTAAAAAATATGCTATTGTTGGGGAATCTGGCAGCGGCAAGAGTACTATTTTGAAACTTATATTGGGATATTACTCATGTAATGAAGGAAAATTAACTGTTGATGGGACTGATATAGATGACCTTGACGAGGATTCTTTAAGTAAGCTTATATCGGTTATACAGCAAGATGTATTCCTATTTGATACTACTATAAGGAATAATATAACTCTTTTTAAAGATTATCCTGAAGAAGAAATAGAAGATGTGATTGAAAAAGCACATTTAAAAAGCCTCATTGAATCCCTTGAAGATGGTCTTGATACATACATAGGAGAAGCAGGGGATAAGCTTTCAGGCGGAGAAAGGCAAAGAATATCTATAGCCAGGGCTATGCTCAAAAATACACCAATATTATTGTTAGATGAGGCTACATCTGCATTGGATAATATAACTGCTAATGAAATAGAAGAGATGGTATTAAATATGAAAGGTACAACAGTTATAAGTGTGACACATAGATTGAACGAAGAAAGGCTCAAAGGATATGATAAGATATTTGTTATTAGGGATGGAAAGGTTATGGAAGAAGGAAAATTTGACAAGCTTATAGATGAAAAGGAATATTTCTTTGAACTGTTTACTTTGAATTCAGCAATATAAATATAAGGTTAGTAATGAAAATATTTATTATAATATGACCGTTACGATTAGTTCAGATATAGAAGCTTAGTGTATTTCGTTTGTTTGAGCGATATGGTAGGGAGCGGTCTTGACCGTTCCGCCCCACCAAATTTAGATCACCACAAATACCACAGAGTGGAATTGCTACTAGGTATTAGCACCGTTCTGTTCCCGAAATTTCGCTCGCTCATCAACGGAACGGTCAAGACCGTTCCCTACAGCTTGTCTAGTGCTTTTTACCGCTGTTGTTTCTTTTTGGTTACAAATTTGATCTGGCTGTTTTTAGTATTGATGATATATGTTTATAAAGGTACAATATAACTAAAGGTGAAAATATAACCAATGATTATTGAAGGGAGGGTCCAATACAAATTATTTGTATTGAAAGTGTATGATTGATTTAAGCAAGGGGATAAGCTATGAAAAGTATTTTGAAGAGGCTTCAGAGGAACAGAAGGCTAAGATTAAGGCATCATATGATAATATAAAATTTTCATCTAACTCTTTGAATATCTTAAAGAATTTAAAAAATACTATTAACATTGCTGCATTTTCTGAACATTTTTGCCCAGACTGCACAGCAACGCTTCCTTTTATGAAAAAAATGCAGGAAATAAACAGCAATATAAAGCTTTACATTTTTGGAGTTGACGGAAATGAAGAAACGATAAAGAGCTATACAGGGGAAGTAAAAATACCAACGGTAATATTTTTTACAGAGGGTATGAAGCTTCTTGGAGTTTATAATGAAAGACCAAAGGTACTTAATGAAAAAATGAAAAATGCTGATAATGATTTAAAATTAAAACTTATTAACGATTACAGAAATGGAAAGTATAACAATCTTATTGAAGATGAAATTATTGGGATGATTGAATAATAAAAAATGTTTTAAGGGGGATAAACAGATGAATAAAAGACAAATTTTTAATAAATTGATAGCAGCATCCTTACTCACCTGTTTTTTTGCAGGAGCATTTCCTGGATATGCAAAAGCAGCAGGTTCAAATTTAAATCAGAAAGTTTTATATAATAAATACATAGCTAAAGGGATTAATTATACCGAAAAGCAGGTTGTTGACCATGACAATGGCAAAAAGAATAGATTAAATATCGTAACTGCTGATTTAAATGATAATGATGTAAAGGTGATTTTTTCTAAAGCAAAGGATAAGGAAAAAAAGGCAGCAACTTTAACTGATCAAATCCAGAGGGAAATATTTAAAGGGAATAATGTAGTTGCAGGTATAAATGCTGACTTTTTCAATATGGGTACAGGATTCAGTACAGGGCCTCAGATAAGTAATGGGGCTATAATATCCTGCCATGAGCATAGAAGCGAAGAAAATATATATCCTGTATTTGGAATAGATAAAAATAATAAGCCCTTTATAGATAATATACACTTTAATGGAAAGCTTACAGTTTTAAATCAATCAGATGATACTATTGATATTGACAATGTAAATAGAGAAGGATATGAAAACAGTTTAATACTTAATACAACACAGCTTAATGAGTTAAATAAAATAGATTTTTCGAACTATGCAGAAAATGGTGCTTTAACTGTCGTAAAGGGTATAAAGCCTCCTATCATGCTTGGTGAGGAATATGAAGGCGTTGTAGAAAGTGTAGGAGAAGGACGTTCATCTGTTAAAATACCAGAGGATGGAATAGTCCTTGCAAGTCACGGGGAAAAGGCAGAGTGGGTTAAAGCTCATTTAAAGCAGGGAGATAAAATAAAAATTAAACTTGATTATGATAAAAAAGATATTAAAGATGCTATTGGAGTTTATACTTGTCTTGTAAAGGATGGAAGAGTGCTTTCTAATGATGAAATGGTACAAAATGGTGCAAATAAATCTATGGTTCTTGCAAGAAAGTCAAGAGCAGCTATTGGCATAACTAAGGATAACAAAGTTATTGCTATAACTGCTGATGCAGGAAATCAGGGCATAAGCGATGGGGTAACTTTTGCTGAAATGGCACAAATGCTAAAGGATATGGGTGCAGTTTATGCAGCAGCTCTTGACGGCGGCGGATCTACTCAAATGAACGTAAAGCCTTGCGGTGAAATGGATGTAAAAGTTGTAAATTCACCTTCTTATGGAAACCAAAGAGCTCTTTCAAATGGAATTTTATTTGCCAGCAATGCAAAGCGAACTAATAAGCTTGGCAGTTTAGAAGTTTGTGATGATATAACAATATTTAAAGGTTCCTCCTATAAATTTAATTTAAAAGGAATGGATACTAATTATAACTTTGTTGATTTGAAAGATGCGCCAGCAAAGTGGGAATTAGAGGGAGTTTCAGGGACTGTGGATTCAAAGGGACAATTTACAGCAGGAAATGCTTCGTCAGGTAAAGTAACTGCAACTCTTGATGGCATTAAAGCAAGTGCCAATGTTAATGTAATAGATAGTTTAAGTTCGCTTGGAATTCAAGGGAGCAGCTTAAATCTTAAAAAAGGTGATAAATATGAGTTTGCTCTAAATGCTTCAAATGATTCAAATGTTATAATTTCAAATAGTGCAGCTAAGTGGTATGTTACAGGAAATATTGGAACTATAGATAAAAATGGCTGCCTTACAGTTAATTGTGAGGAAGGAAACGGGGAAGTTATTGCAAGAGCCGGAGGAAAAGAAGCAAAAATTACCGTTAATGTAAGCGAAAAAAACGGGGAAGAAAGCGGTAATAAATATAACGAAGACAATGAAGCTCCATCAATTTATAGATTTAGTCCTGATTATACTATTTATGGGGATGAAGCTTTAATTTCAGTAAAAATAAAGGATAATTATTCTGGAATAGATGCAAATTCAATAAAAGTAAAATTAGATGATAGTTTTGTTGATGCAAATTTTGATGAAAAGACAGGGACAATATCATATAAAGCAAAAGGCCTTGAAGAGGGAAGCCATACTTTCGAGGCAGAAGCACAGGATAAAGCAGGTAATAAAACAAAGGAGCCTTTTCAAAGAATATTTTTTGTAAGCTATGAAAAGGATACTACGGCACCGGCTGTAAGCTTTATAAGCCCTTTAAACGGTACAAGTATAAAGGCAGGGCTTCCTAAAATATCAGTAAACATAAGGGATACTAATAGTGGGGTAGATTTAAAAGATATTTCAATCACTCTTGATGGAAAAAGCCTTACTCCATTTTATGATGAGACTTCAGGATGGGCTTATGTAATCCTTGATGATACACTGCCTGCAGGAACTCATACAGTTTCTGTTGAAGCTAAGGATAGAAAGGGAAATAAATCAAAGCAGCATACATCAAGTTTTAACGTTGAGGCTCCTATTTCTCCTAAAGACCCTGATAAATTTACAGTATCAGTTTTCTCAGATACCCAGGGAATTGATTTTGCTTCTTTATTTTTAAAGAGAACTCTTGAAGATGAGTCAGAGCTTGTTATAATAAATGGAGACATCATTGATTATAATGAGCTAAAGATATGGGAAGATGAATTATCAGGTATGTTTAAAGTAAATCCAAAGCCAATAATGTTTGCACCTGGGGAATTTGATTTATCAAAGGGAAACGAAGAAAATTTAATGGTAGAGTTTGGATGTACATCACCTGCATATAGCTTTGAATATGGAAATTCTTTATTTATTTCGTTAAATAGTGCTTATGAAAATAGTATTGGCTTCTCTGATCCAACACAGTTTGATTATTTAAAGAAAATATTGGAGAGAAATAAGAAGCCCAATGTGTTTATTTTTACTCATACACCAGCAAGAGATTCTTTTGGATTAAAAAATGGTATGCCAGAGGATGATGCTGAAAATTTTGAAAACATACTTGCTGAATATAAAAAAGCAAATAAGGATAAAAATATTAATGCTATTTCCGGCCATCTTCATGGGATAGATAGTTATGAAAATGGAGGAGTAGTTTATACTGTTACTGGAAATGGCAACCTTAAAAGAAATGTAAGCCCTGAAAATGGAGGCTTTTTATCCTACACTAAGTTTAACGTAGATGGCAATAAGGTTACTCATAAGTTTGTTCCAGTTACTGAAAATATTTCAATAGTGGATAGAGGAATTATAAATGGAGAAATGGCAGCTACCGTAGGGGAAAATAAAAAGCTTAATCTTTTTGGTGATTTTTCTTCATTAAATGCAAACTATATAATTCCTATTAATGGATATAAGGATTTAGATGTTTCATGGGAGTCTGATAATCCTGATGCTGTTATGATTTCACCAGACGGGGTATTAACTGCAAAAAATCCCGGAGCTGCAAATATTGAAGCAATATCAGGAGGAAAATCCTATAGATTTAAAGTAATTTCATCAGCACAAAATGAAGTAAAACCTTATAAAATAGGTATTAATTTAGACTCTATGGTTTTAAAGCCAGGTGAAAACGAAAAGATCAATGTTAATGCTTATGATTTATATGGCAATTCATATTTAATAGATAATTCACTTGTTAAATTTACTGTACCTAAAAATATCGGAGCAATTAATAATGGTGTATTTACTGCTTCTAAAGATGTTAATAGCGAAGTATTTGGTGAAATCAAAGCCTCTTATAAAAACTTTGATACTTCTGTAAATGTAAAGATAGCAAAAGAAAGAATTTATGGTATTGTTAATGCTCAGGTTTTAAACGTTAGAGATCATCCAGCTACAGGAGGCGGCAAAGTTATAGGAACATTAAAATATGGTGATAAGGTAGAAATCGTGAGAGATATGGGCGATTGGTTAGAAATTTGTTATAAGGATGGAACTTACTATATAGCAAAACAATATGTAAATATAGTAGAATAGGAAGCAAGTTTTCAGGTTTATGGATTGTAGCTACTAAATTAAGAGCAGAAGGCGGGCAGATAATAAATTTATTATTATTTGCCCACTTTATTTTTTTTGTCATATTTTATTTACAAATTTGAAATAAATTAATGTTGACTAATAGTCATTTTTACATATAATAGATTTATATGGTGAAAAATGACCATTGGTCAATAGTTCAATTAAAATATTAAAGGAGTTGTAATATGATGGATACTACTAAGGGCAGCAAGACATCTGAAAAAAAATTAGCTAAAGAAAATGAACTATATGATGCAGCTTATGATCTTTTTATTTCTAAGGGGATTCATAATACAGCCGTAGATGACATAGTAAAAAAGGCTGGGGTAGCGAAAGGAACTTTTTATCTATACTTTAAGGATAAGTATGACATAATGGATAGAATTATTCTTAAAAAAAGTGCTACTGTGCTTATGGAAGCTACAGATGCTACTGAATCAAGGGAAAATTATAATGAGAATAAGCTTATTGAAAATATAATTTATTTTGTGGGCTATATTATCGAATATTTTAAAAAAAACAAAAAGCTTTTAAAGCTTATTTATAAAAATCTTTCATGGGGGATGTATAGAAAAGCATTTGATGAGGATGAACATTATAAGGTGGTTAGAGAAAAGTTCTTTAATATTATAGGCAAAATAAATTTAAATGAAAAAGAACTTAAAAGCGTTGAAACGACAATGTTTATGGTGATAGAACTTACAGGCTCCGTTTGTTATAGCTCAATTATTCTTGAAGAGCCAGATACTATTGATAATATTAAGCCGGAGCTTTTTAAGATGATAAGTAAAATGTTGACTGACTAAATTTTGACAAGGAGATGTGAAAATGAGGAAATTTGGCAAATTTATTGCAAAGAACAGAGTAATGGTTATGATTATTGCTGTATTATTAGTTTTCCCTTCCATATATGGCATGAATATGACCAAAGTCAATTATGATATGTTAACTTACGTTCCTAAAAACTATGATTCAGTTAAGGGGCAAAAGATACTTGATGAACAGTTTTCCAATGCTGCCAATTCAATGCTTATTATTGAAAAAATGCAGTGGAAAGATATTGTAGAACTTAAGGGTAAGATTTCAATGGTTGATGGGGTAGAAAAGGTTATATGGGTAAATGACATTATAAACTCCGACATTCCAAAAGAAATGCTTCCTGGAGAACTAAAAGATACGTTCTACAGTAAAGATTCTACGATGATGATTATAAAATATAAAGAAACGGCATCATCTGTGAGAACACAAAATGCTATAAAGGATATAAGAAAACTTTTAAATAAACAGTGCTTTTTAAGTGGGGCATCAGCAGTTATAAAAGATACTAAGGATTTAGCTGATAAAGAAACACCAATTTATGTATTATTAGCAGTTATATTTTGTGCAATAGTATTAGGACTTACTATGGAGTCAACATTTATTCCTCTTATATTCTTGCTTGAAATATTTTTTGCTGTAATGTATAACTTTGGAACAAATATATTCTTTGGTGAAATATCCTATGTAACAAAATCCCTCGCAGCAGTACTTCAGCTTGGCGTTACAATGGATTATTCAATATTTTTGCTTCAAAGATACACAGAGGAAAAACCAAAACATGAAGATAAGAATGATGCAATGGCAGAAGCTATTGAAAAGACCTTTGTTTCTATAACAGGAAGTTCACTTACTACTATAGCTGGATTTGCTGCACTTTGTGTAATGCAGCTTACAATAGGAAGAGATATTGGAATTGTTATGGCAAAGGGAGTTGTTATTGGAGTTATTTCAGTTATTACTATACTTCCAGCCTTGCTTCTTATATTTGATAAATTAATAGATAAATTTCATCATAAAACAATACTTCCAAGCTTTAGTAAGCTGGCAGATTTAGTTACTAGCAAATATAAAGTTTTTATTGCTTTATTCTTAATTTTATTTATTCCAGCTATATATGGTCAAAAGCATGTTGAACTTTATTATAACCTTGATGAATCACTGCCTAAGAGTTTACCTTCTATAGTTGCAACAAATAAATTAAAAGAAGACTATAATATGACGACTACTCATTTTATTTTGGTAAATGATAATATACCAAGCTACAAAGTAAAAGAAATGTGCAGCAAAATTGAAAATGTAGATGGGATAACAAAAGTTTCATCTTATGATAAATTTGTTGGGCCTGCATTTCCTGAAAGCTTTGTACCTCAGGATATAAAAGATATGTTTAAGCAGGGTGGATATAAATTAGTTCTTGCAAATTCAAAATATAAATCTGCAAGAGATGAAGAAAACGCACAAATTAATGAAATTAGAAAGATTATAAAATCCTATGATAAGGATGGTTATTTGGCAGGTGAAGGTGCACTTACAAAGGATATGATTGAAGTAGCAGATAAAGACTTTGAACGTGTAAATTATGTTTCAATCATTGCTATTTTTGTTATAATCCTTATAGTATTTAAGTCTCTGTCAATACCGGCACTGCTTGTTGCTGCAATTGAGCTTGCTATACTCATAAATATGTCAATACCATTTTATCTAGGACACTCAATACCTTTTATTACTTCGATTATTTTAGGATGTGTACAGCTTGGCTCTACTGTTGATTATGCAATACTTTTAACTAGCAGGTATAGAGAGGAACTGCAAAATGGAAGGGACAAGTTTGATGCTATGAAAATTTCAGTAAGTGAATCTGCAAAGTCTATAGTTTCCAGTGCATTTACTTTCTTTGCTTCAACAGCAGGAGTTGCTATAGTTTCTAACATCTCAATAATAAAAGTTATGTGTTTACTGCTTGCAAGAGGTGCACTGATTAGCATGGCTATAATATTATTCTTGCTTCCATCTATACTTCTTGTATGTGAAAGCTTTATAGAAGCTACAAGTAGTAAATCTTGGAAAGAGAAACCTGTTTCAAAGACAGAATTATCAAATGGGAGGTAATAAGATGAATAAAAAAATTATGTGCAAGATTTTAAGTATATCAATTGTTTCATCAATGTTAATTAATACTGCAGCATATGCAGCAGCACCGGTTAAAAAAGATGAGTCAGTTTATGTAACTCTTACAGGTGAAGGAAATGAAAAGGATATAGTCGTAAGCGACTGGCTCCACTGCGAATCAGCGATAAATGAGGTTAAGGATTACTCTGAATTAAAAGATATCGTTAATGTTAAGGGAGATGAAACTCCAAAGGCAGAAGGAAATAATATAATTTGGGAATCAGATAAGCAGGATATATTTTATCAAGGGACAACGGATAAGAAACTTCCTATTGAGGTAAGCGTAAGATATTTTCTTGATGATAAGGAAGTTGCACCTGAGGATATAGTAGGAAAATCAGGAAAAATTAAAATAAGGCTTGAGGTTAAAAATAAAGATAAAAGGAAAGTAGATGTAAATGGTAAAGAAAAATTTGTTTATACACCATTTACAGTAGTATCTGTATTAAATCTTCCTGTAGATACTTTTTCAAATGTAAAATCTAACATTGGGGAAGTTACTTCTGACGGGAATAATCAAGCAATAGCTTTTGTTAGCTTTCCAGGGCTTAAAGAAAGCCTTAATTTAAAAAGTGATGCAGTAAATTTACCAGAGTATCTCGAGGTTACAGCGGATGTTAAAAAATTTACTATGAAACCAATAATGATAACTGCAACACCAGATCTTCCAGATGTAGGTGCATTTAAAAATGCCAAAAATGCAAATGAGCTTATTGATGGAATAAATAAATTAAAGGATGCAGCTTCACAATTAAGCGATGCTACAGGAAAGATTTCAAGCGGTAATAGAGTATTAGCTGATAATATTGGAAATCTAAAAAGTGGGACAGATAAGCTTCATGGAGCGTCTGGGGAACTAAAAAATGGCGCTGATAAATTAAATAATGGATTGAAAGAAGCCCAGGTTGGTTCGGGTGCAGTTTCAAATGGAACTTTAGCTTTAACAGATGGAACATTAAAACTTGCAGGGGCAGCAGAGGAATTTGGAAAGGGAGCAGAAGGTTATTCAAAAGGTGCTAATGACTTTGCAAATGGTGCAGAAAAAACTGCCAGCGGAGTAGGGGAATTAGCAGAAAAATCAGGTGAACTTTCTAGTGGATTAAATGGCATTGTTACAGGAACTGAACAGATTAAAAATGGAACAGTACAATTAAGTGAAGGGGCAGGGAAATCACTGCAGGCAGCAGCTAAGTTAAAGGCAGGAAAACAAAGAGAATTAAATGCTGTGGAGCTTCTTATTAAAGGAAATGATGGGCTTTTAAAAGCTGCAGAAGAGCTTCAAAAAGTTCCTGTAGTTAAAGCTTTAGCTGATAAGATGTATGAAGGCCTTGTAAAACAAAAAGAAGGTCTTATGGGACTTAAGGACTCAGGTCAGCAGCTTATTGCAGGACTTGATGAGCTCCAAAATGGAATTAAAGGTATGCAGTCAGCTTCTGATAAACTTACAACAGGGTTAAATAGTCTTCAGGAGAATCAGAAAAAAGCTGCATCAGGTGCAGGCCAGCTATCAGAAGGTGCAAAAGCATTGAAACCTGCAGCAGATGGTCTTAAAGATGGCAGTAAAGGATTAAATGAAGGCGCCAAGAAGCTTGAAACTGGTGCAAAGGGTTTAAATGAAGGGGCTAAGCAGATTAAAACAAACTCAACTAAGCTTGCTGATGGATCTACTAAAGTAACTCAAGGGCTTTCACAGCTTCAAATAGGGAGCAGTGCACTTTCACAAGGATTAACTAAATTTGATGGTGGATTAAATGATCTTTCAAAAGGCACATCACAACTTTTTGATGGTGCAAATAAACTTGCTGATGGTTCAAAAGAGTTAGATGACAAGATAAAATCCGCTAGTTCAAATGGACCATCAAAAGAAAGTGGAGACATGGTAAATAAGCTTTCTGATGTTCAAAATATAATTGATACAAAAGATGCTCTTATAAATCTATCAAATAATTATGGCACTTTTACTGGAATAGAAAAGGACATGAATGGAACTGTTAAGTTTATAATGAAAACAGATGAAATTAAGACTCCACAGGTTGAAAAACAGGATGATAAGGAAGTATCTGATGAAAATAGTAAAGGCTTCTTTTCATGGCTTAAACACCTTTTCCATAAATAAATTTCAGGGCTGCTTCAAGATATTGAAATCAAACAATATCTTGAGACAGCCCATTATTTCAATTAATTCTTTATATCAATTCCGCCAAAAATAGCTGTACATCGTACTTTTAAAACTTGAGAAGTATTTAAAACAGCAGAAGTAGCAGAAGTGTTTGTTTTATTTTCAAATCCACCAAAGATAGGAAATCCTGTTGTTACTACTTTCCAATCCGTTGGAACTTTTATATCTACACCTCCAAAGGCTGCAAAGGCATCAATAACAGCACCTTCATTAGATAATACTGCATTTCTAAGGTCAATATCCCCACCGCCAAATAATGCGGTTATACTGCCTCCTCTAAAATTGGAAGAAAAATTTTTAACGTTTATACCTGAAAAAGCAACAAAATAATCAATTATATCATCAGTTACTTCATTGGCATTTTTAAAAGTTGAATGGGGTATTAAAACTTTTAAGCCTATAAGTATTAATATTACAGGCCAGAAAAATTCTCCTATGTGGATATTTGTTTCTAATTTATTGAGTTGTATAATAGTACCTATGGCTATGAGTATTATTGCACCAGTTTTTGAAGTGGATTTTTTAAATAGCTGCATGAATCCAATAATAATTATTATAAGAGGCCACCACGTGCTTATTATGGTTGAAAAATCAAAAATATTTAGCAGCTGACATATATACCCAACTCCTAATGCAACTAACAGGGCTCCAAAAAATTTTCTGCTGTTCATACTATCCCACCTTTCCGATATTTATTAATAATTATATAATAAGATATGAACAAATTAAAGGAAAAGTTATAATTTTTTGTAAATTATAATTTNNCGATGTTCTAAAAAAATAAAAATGGTAATATAAATATATGAACTGTATAATGAGGTGAATTGTATGGAAACAGTTAAGTTTACAGATATTCCGGGTATTAAGGTTGGAAATGCAGAGGATTTAAAAGGTATGACAGGGTGTACAGTTATTATATGCGAAGAAGGAGCTTGTGCAGGAGTGGACGTAAGAGGGGGTGCTCCAGGTACAAGGGAAACGGATTTGCTTAATCCTGTGAATTTGGTTGATAAAGTTCATGCAGTATTTTTAAGCGGCGGAAGTTCTTTTGGACTTGATGCAGCATCAGGGATAATGGAATATCTTGAAGGAAAAGGCATAGGATTTGATGTAGGGGTTACAAAAGTCCCAATAGTGTGTGGAGCTGTTTTATTTGATTTATCCTTTGGGGACTATAAGGCAAGGCCAGATAAAAAAATGGGATATGAGGCCTGCGAAAATGCTAACAATTTTAAATGCAATGAAGGAAGTATTGGTGCTGGATGCGGTGCTACTATTGGAAAAATTAGAGGAATGGAATACGCAATGAAAGGCGGTCTTGGAAGTATTGCTTATAAAGTCAATGACCTGATAGTGGGGGCCATAGCTATCGTGAATTGCCTTGGAGATGTAATTGATCCTAAAAGCGGGAAAATAATTGCAGGAGCATTAAATAATGATGGAGAAACCTTTATTGATACAGAAAATTTTATGATATCCCAGTTTGATAATAAAAAGAACTTATTTAGCGGGAACACAACTATAGGAGTTGTAGCAACAAATGCGTTGCTTAATAAGGCATCAGCAACTAAGGTTGCATCTATGGCTCAAGATGGATATGGGAGAACTATAAGACCATCTCATTCAATGGTAGATGGTGATACTATTTTTACCCTTTCCACGGGAAAAGTTGAAGCTGACATAAATGTGGTAGGGCTTTTAGCTGCAAAAGCAGTTGAAACAGCAGTGCTAAGAGCAGTTAAAATGGCTGATCCGCTTCTTGGGCTTAAATGCTATAGAAATTTAGAAAATGAAATAAAAAAATAAAAAATATGCTGAAAAAGTGATATTCACTTTTCCAGCATATTTTATTTACACTATAATTCAAAAGCAGTTGAATTAGTTTTCTTTTTCATTTGTACCATGAATATTGAAAATGCAATAGCTGCTGCTGCAATGCCTATTGGATATCCTATAGCTGCAGGAAGTTTTAATCCTTCATTAGCAACCATTATATAAGTTACTGAAACTGCTGTCATAAATGTAGCTGGGATAGTTGCAATCCAATGAATTTTTTTATTAACAGCTAAATACATTGCTGATGTCCAAAGAACTAACATTGCAAGAGTTTGGTTTGACCAAGCAAAATATCTCCATATAACATCAAAGTTTATTTTAGTTAATATATACCCAACAATAAATAATGGGATACTTATAGCCAATCTATTTTTTATTGGTTCTTGTTTAAAGTTTAAGGAGTCAGCAATTGTAAGCCTTGCACTTCTAAATGCCGTATCACCGGAAGTTATAGGACATGCTACAACACCAAGGATTGCAAGTATGCCTCCAACTTTTCCAAGAAGAGTAGTTGAAATTGTATTTACAACCCATGCTGCTCCTCCATGAGCAGCCATTTGCTTTCCAAGTTCCCCTGTGCTTCCAAAGAAAGCCATAGCAGCTGCTGCCCAAATTAAAGCTACGATTCCTTCTGCTATCATTGCACCATAGAATACAAATCTTCCCTGCTTTTCATTAGTAATACATCTTGCTATAATTGGTGATTGAGTTGAATGGAAGCCTGATATTGCACCACAGGCAATGGTTACAAACATAAGCGGCCATATTGGAAGTCCATCTGGGTGAAGGTTTTGAAGAACTATTTCAGGAATATGATATCCTTCTACAATTATGCCGCCACCTACTCCAAAAGCCATTATAAGAAGGCATATTCCAAATACAGGATATATTTTTCCTATAAGCTTGTCTATTGGCAGCATAGTTGCAAGAATGTAATAGATAAATATTACATAAATCCAAAATGTTTTATCTAAAGCTTTTGGTGTGATACCTGCTAAAAGTCCTGCAGGTCCTGTTAAAAATACAACACCTACTAAAACAAGCAGAACAACTGAAAAAGCTCTCATAAATTGTTTAAATCCATTCCCAAGGTATTTTCCAACTACTTCTGGTATACTTGCACCATCATGTCTTAAAGAAAGCATACCTGAGAAGTAATCATGTACTCCACCAGCAAAAATCGAGCCAAAAACAATCCATAGAAAAGCTGCAGGGCCCCAAAGTGCTCCGGCAATAGCACCAAAAATTGGACCTAATCCTGCGATATTTAAGAATTGAATAAGGAATGCTTTCCATACAGGCAGCGGCATATAATCCACACCATCTTCAAGTCTTATTGCAGGGGTTGTCTTATTTCCATCTGCACCAAAGATTTTTTCAACAAATTTGCCATAAACAAAATATCCGATAATAAGGAGTGCCAGACAACTAAAAAATGATACCATGAATAATACCTCCTAACTATTAATTTATCAATGGCTGCCATCCCCATCCTATGCTCATCCTTATTTGGGCATAGAATAACGGATAACTATGATTCTTAAAAGTTCTTCTAAGGATCACTTGATAATTAAATTATAGGTTGTTTTCTATATTTTCAGTTAATTTTATACATGAGATAACAGAAAAAGCACATAATATGCATTTAAATGCACATTATGTGCTTAAAATCATTTATATTATTTCTGCTTACAGGTATTTCAAAATCTGATCCTTTAACTTTAACAATATAAGTACTATTAAACCATGGAATTATTTCTATAATTTCATTTATATTAACAATATAAGAGCGATGTGTTTTAAAGAAAATATCTGATGGGAGTTTTTTATAAAACTTTGAAATGCTCATCTTTGCAATATATTTATTTTTTTGAGTATAAACAATAGTATCTCTTTCATTAGCTTCGCAATATGTGACATCTTTAATGTCTATAACAACCATTTTATTCTTTTCCCATAATGCTATTCTATTTACCGTTGGTTCTTCACTGGCTGACTTTTCAAGGCGATTTAGTGTACTTATAATTCTTTCTTTTGAAAAAGGCTTTAGTAAATAATCAAAAGCTTCTATTTCAAAGGCTTCAGCTGCATATTCTCTATAAGCTGTAATGAATACGATATTAATTTTTTTATTGAACTTATCTATTATTCTTCCAAGGGCTATTCCATCGATTTTAGGCATATTAATATCAAGGAAGACTGCATTAACATAATTTTTGTCAAGAAATTGAAGCGCTTCAATTCCATCTGTAAATTCTCCCAAGATTTTCATACTGCTGAAGTTTTGAATGAAATATTTAAGCTCCTCTATTGCAGGATATTCATCATCAACAATTATACAGTTCAATTTTATCACCCCAAAGATTTAATTTTATAGGTTATTCTAGTTCCCATATTAAGTCTCTGAATTTTTAGACCTTCACCATATAGGTAAATTAAGCGATTGTGTACATTTGATATGCCAATTTTATTTTCATCCATTTTATTTTCATAAACTTTTTTTATAATATCTTCTGAAATTCCTTGCCCATTATCTTCAACAATTACATTAATATTTTTATCATCAATTTTATTTATAGTTAATTTAACTGTTCCTTTGCCTGTTCCTTCTAAAATTCCATGCTTTATGGCATTTTCAACAATTGGCTGAATTATAAGACATGGTATTTTAATATTAATATCTTCATCTATATCATATAGCATATTAAGCTTATCTCCAAATCTTGCTTTTTCTATTTCAACGTAAGCCTTTACCTGCTCAAGTTCTTTGGATAAATCAACAGGAGCTAGACCTTGGCTTATATTATATCTAAGATAAGTTGATAGATCTACAATAAGTTCCCTTGCTTTATCAGGATTTGTTCTTATTAAAGAGGAAATAGTATTTAATGCATTAAACATGAAGTGGGGATTTATCTGTGCTTGAAGTGCCTTTATTTCAGCCTTATTTGCCATTTCCTGAAGCTTGCCAAGCTTACTTATTTCAAATTGAGTGGAAATAATCTGAGATAAACCTTCTGCAAGGCTTTCTACGCTGAAAGTCACAGCATTTTCTTTACCATAATATATTTTTAATGTGCCTATTATTTCTTTACCATCTTTTAAGGGGGAAATAATTGCAGATTTTAAAGGGCAGTTCGCATAATTACATTCTATTTGTTCAGGATGATTTATTGATAATATAATGCCTTCATTTAGTACCTTTTTTGTAGATTTTGTTGCAATTTTTTCCCCGGGAATATGGTGATCATCTCCAAGACCTACATGAGCAGCAACATACTCTTTATCTGTTATAGAGACTGCATCTGCTCCAATGGATTCTTTTATTATTGTGCAAACTTCTCTTAAAGAATCTTTATTTATTTCTCTAAAAAGTGGAAGAGTTTTATTAGCTATTTCCAAGGAGAGCTTTGCCTGCTTTGCTGCAATTGCTTCATTTTCTTCAAAGGTATTTTCAACTAATATTATGAGTATTGCTATACCTAAAGCATTTGTAAAGCTCATCGGGATATAGATGCTTTTAACTATTGTAAGGGCTCTCTCATAGGGTTTTGATATTAAAAGAATAAGAAGCATTTCAAGGCTTTCCATTATTATACCAGACCATAGACCAAACTTCCATTTACTGTTATTGCCGTTGCTTGAAATTTTATACACATATCCTGCAGCAAAACCTGATATAATTGTGGTTATAGCACAGGGGGCTGAAGTTATGCCATTTATATCAATTAAAAATCTGTGAATTCCCGCAATTAGACCTGCAAAGATTCCAATTTCAGGTCCGCAGAGAATTCCTCCAGCCATAACACCAATTATTCTTGTATTTGCAATAGCACCATTTACATTGGTGCCCATATAGGTACCGATAATTCCAAATGCTCCAAATATTATGGAAAGAATAAGCTTATCTTTTTTGGTAAATTTATCTTTTCGAACTATTTTTTTAAAATATTTTAACCTTGTAATTATAAAAACTATAAGCACAACATATCCGAGATTGTTTATCATCCTTATCATTACATTAATCATTTTCTCAACTCCATTATGGATAAATAAATTATATGTAATTAATTATACAATATTATTGTTTGATTTTCTTTGATTAAATATAAGAAATAAATTATAATTAAACATATTTAAATAAATAAGGAGAGTACTTATGGAAAAGAATACTAAGCTAATGTACAAAACATTATACGCGGTATGCCTAACTGCATTTATAATTTTATCTTATGTATCTTTTTATTTTGGAAACAATGTAAATAAGATATATTATTATGGATTTGCTATATCTATACCCCTTGGATTAATTGCTTATCATTTTCATTCTAAATTTAAGTATTTAAATGAAGTAGATGAGCTTAAGAAAAAATGGGGCAAAAAAGTTAAAAAAAAGAGGCAAATGAGGCTTATAAAAAGATTATTTGATTCAGTTGAAAAAGATGATAAGGATAAATTTTATATTGATGATCAAACATGGAACGATTTAACTATGGATGAAATTTACCCTATTATTGATAGAACAATTACAACACCAGGAGAAGAAGCTTTATATCTGCTTCTTAGAAGCCCTTTTATAAAAATTCCAAAGATTATTCATAGGAAAGAACTTATTAATAAACTTCAAAAGGATGATGATTTTAGGGGAAAGGTTCAAAGCAATCTGCTGATTATAGGAAAGCAGAAAGGAAACATGACCTTGCCTTTAATTTTCGGGAGCTCTTTGCCAGAAAGGCCAACCTATGCATTTTTATATGACATTATGGCTTTACTTGCGGTGGCTTCGATAATTTCAATAGCTTTTTTAGGGTTTAAAGCAGTTTTTATGTTTATTATGCCAGTTTTCTTTATAAACCTTTTCATTCATTATAGTGCTGATCAGAAAATTAATGTGGATATCTCCTCTATAAAATATCTATCAAAAATCATTAAAGTATCTAAAATAATGTCAAAAGAATTAAGGGAAAATGGATTTGGGGAGTATGCTGATATATTTGAGAAAACTTATTTAAAATGCAAGGATATTGATAAAAAAGGAGGGGCATTATCAACAGGCGGTGGGACTATAGATCCTATCAGAGAGTACGTTAATGTATTTTTTCTTGTTCAAGTTAGGAACTTTTATAGAGCAGTGGGCAGTATAGAAAAAAATAAAAAGGATTTAAGGGAATTATATATAAAAATAGGTGAAATTGATGCTTTACTTTCAATTGCTTCTTTCAGGTCAGGAATAGATAATTATGTAGAACCTGAATTTATTGATGATGGAGCATATATAAATATTAATGATGCTGTAAATCCACTTATTGAAAATGCTGTTCCAAATTCCATAAGTGTAAATGGGGATGGGATAATAATAACAGGAGCAAATATGTCTGGAAAATCTACTTATTTAAGGACAGTAGGAGTAAATATTTTATTTGCACAAACTATTTGCACGTGCCTTTCAAAGGCATATAAAGGCAGCATTTTTAGAATTATGACATCCATAAGTAGTGCTGATAATATTATAGGAGGCAAGAGCTATTACTTAGCGGAAGCAGAAGCTCTTCTTAAAATCATTAATGCTTCAGGAGAACCAATACCTGTATTTTGTATGATTGATGAAATATTTAGAGGAACCAATTCTGTAGAGAGGATAGCAGCTTCAGCTGAGATTTTAAGATATCTTGTAAAACATAATGCAGTTGTAATAGTAGCAACCCATGATTTAGAGCTGGTAGATTTGGTTGGTAATGAATATAAGTATTACTATTTCACTGAAAATATAAGTGAAACTGAATTAAATTTTGATTATAAAATACGGGAAGGTGTATCTAAAAATAAAAATGCAGTTAAAATAATGAAATATCTTGGGTATCCTGACGAAATTATTGAAAAAACCAACAGCAGAATAAGCGCAAAGATAGATTAATATTTTTAAAAAATTATTGACAACCATTTAGGATGTTACTATAATATGTTTTAACGTTATAAAAATTAAATAAGCTTATCGAGAGAGGTGGAGGGACTGGCCCGATGAAACCCGGCAACCAATATTGCTCATTTG
Organism: Clostridiaceae bacterium UBA4839; assembly: GCA_002400085.1. GTDB lineage: Bacteria > Bacillota > Clostridia > Clostridiales > Caloramatoraceae > UBA4839. Next base: position 37,614 of record DHEX01000048.1, read on the forward strand.
CAGTATAAGGTGCCAAATCCTGCGGCAAAGCCGAAAGATGAGGATAGGTACGGGTTAAAGCCTGAGGTTATCCTCAGGCTTTTGTTATTGCAGCGGTGTATTAAATCTAAATTGCAAATTAGGGAGGGACAAAATTGATTGAAATCAATAATGTTAGTAAAAGTTTTGATGATGTTAAAGTTCTTCAAAATGTTAGTTTTAACATTGATGAAGGAGAAGTATTTGGAATAATAGGCCATAGCGGTGCTGGAAAATCAACACTTTTAAGGTGCTTAAATGGACTTGAAAGTTATGATGATGGGAGCATAAAGGTTATGGGAAAGGAGGTTAAAGATTTAAATCCCAGGGATCTTAGAGAACTTAGAAAAGATATGGGAATGATTTTTCAAAGCTTTAATCTTTTATCCAGAAGAGATGTTTATGGGAATGTAGCGCTGCCTCTTGAAATTTGGGGAAAGGACAAATCATATATTGAAAAAAAGGTAAATGAGCTTTTGAATTTAGTTGGTCTTAAAGATAAAAAGAAGAGTAAGCCAAAGGAATTAAGCGGCGGTCAAAAACAAAGAGTTGCCATTGCAAGGGCACTAACTTTAGAACCTAAAATCCTTCTTTGCGATGAAGCAACATCTGCCCTTGACCCTGAAACTACAAAATCTATTTTACAGCTTCTTAAAGAAATAAATGAAAAGTTCAATATAACTATTGTTATAGTTACCCATCAGATGGAGGTCATAAAAGAAGTATGTGAAAGGATTATCCTCCTTGACGATGGAGTAATAAAAAGTTCGGGACGTGTAGCAGATTTATTTTTAAATCCTGATAAGGAGCTAAAAAAACTTTTAAGCAGTGATGAAATAGTTCCTAAAACAGGGGTAAATATTAGAATACTTTTTCCGGGAAATTTAAGCGGAAACTCAATTATAACTTCTATGGCAAGGGAGCTTAATATTGATTTTTCAATAGTTTGGGGGAAAATTGAAAATTTCAGGCAGGAGGTTTTAGGGAGCTTGATTATTAATGCAGAGGAAAGTGATAAGGATAAAATATGTAATTATTTAGTTAAAAAAAATATCTGCTGGGAGGTAGTAGAAAATGATATTTAATAAGATACTTTTACCTGCAATTAATGAAACACTATATATGGTTTTTTACTCTGCACTATTTGCTATAATAATTGGTTTTATTCTTGCCATTGTGCTGACGGTAACCTGTGATAGTGGACTTAAGCCTAATAAAGTAATTTATAGAATACTTGATTTTATTATTAATATTTTAAGATCCGTTCCTTTTGTTATACTTATGATTGCCATTATACCCCTTACTAAATTTATTGTAGGAAAGAGCATTGGGGTTAAGGCAGCTATTGTTCCATTAACCTTTGCTGCAGCTCCTTTTGCAGCAAGAGTAATTGAATCGGCATTAAGAGAGGTTGACAGCGGCCTTATAGAAGCGGCGAAATCCTTTGGGGCAAATACAATGCAGATACTTTTCAAGGTAATGGTTAAAGAAGCACTGCCTTCAATTGTAAAAGGGATTACGCTTACAATTGTAAATTTAATTGGTTATTCTGCTATGGCAGGTGCTATTGGGGCAGGGGGACTTGGAAGTGTTGCAATGAACTATGGATTATATAGATTTCAAAATAACATAATGATTTATACGGTTAT
>DHEX01000049.1 GCA_002400085.1 Clostridiaceae bacterium UBA4839
CTTTAGGCTCGTGGTAGTTCACTGTGTTAACCATTTTTTATTTATTATAGTGTTTACTTATTTGAAAATATTTAACATTTATCTATATTATAATATGGGATAAAGTATATTACAATTTTTAATCTGCCAGGTGTGATAATAATGATAGGTATGTTAATTGAAGCAGGAATATCAGAAAACTTGGAGATATATTGACACAAATCTATTGTTATGGCATGATGATTGTTGTTATTAGCAATTCACATTCTTCTTATTTTATGAACTATCAACATGTTGTACATAAAAAATAACATAAAAAGGAAAGAGGTGAATTTTAGTGAGAGCCTTATATATTGCATTCTCTCACTAAAGATAAAATATGTATACATGTGCATCATGCAAAATACACGGATGTAAAACAGGAGATTTTTCAAATGTACCTAAAAATTGCCCATGCCTTGAAAAGGATAATGTGGAAAAAATAAAAAAATATTATGCGGAAGAAGAAAATAAAAAAATTGCATATAATGCAGCTTTGGTTGAAGCAGAAGGATATTGCAAAAAAACAAGAGTAGAAGAAACCATGGATTTTGCTAAAAAATGTGGGTATAAAAAAATAGGATTAGCTTTCTGTATTGGATTAAGTAAGGAAGCAGAAATATTTCAAAGAATTTTAATAGCTAATGGATTTGAAGTTAATTCAATTATATGTAAAAATGGAAGCGTTCCTAAAGAATTTATGGGTATAAAGGAAGATGAAAAGGTTAGACCTTGTACATATGAACCTATGTGCAATCCAATTGGACAGGCAGAGTTTTTAAATAAAAGCAATACAGATTTAAACATTTTATTAGGACTTTGTGTTGGACATGATACTTTATTTATTAAACATTCCAATGCGCCAATTACAGTTTTAGGGGTAAAAGACAGAGTTCTTGCTCATAATCCAATTGCAGCCCTTTATATGGCTGATGGGTATTATAAGAATAGGATGTTCCCAGAAGGAAAATAAATAGAAAGATAAATTTTAAAATGTATTTTTAGGCTGCTGGCATATGTATTTTGTCAGCAGCCTGTTAATTCTTTAAAAATCAATAACTTTGAAAATCAATCAGAATCAGAAACATTAGGGATTGAGCTAATTAATAAGCTGATTAGATTAATTTTATTTTTTAGATAGTTCTTTAAATAGATTTAAAAGTTCAGGATAAAATTCATCAAAGGTTTTGTATTTATCACGGTTGCTTTCATATTCTTTTAGTTTATTATATAAGGGTTCAATGTATATAAATTTACTTTCATAATATTTCATATACTCTTTTACCTTATCTTCGCCAATTGAAGAGGCTAATATTCTATATGATACAGCACTTGAAATATGCTCATTAACACAACATTCCCAGGTTGGATAAGCCATTCTTGTCATGTCTTCTTTAATTGGTTCAAAAAGAATTTTATACTCATTTACCTTATCTATATATTTTTCAGTAAGAGGATTTACATATGAATGTCCAAATTCATGAAGCAGCATAATTGAACAATCTTCGGGGGTGTATGGAATACCCATAAAATCATAAACATCGTAGCGACTATTTTCAGCAGGTACTCGGACCCCAAATCCTGCATTTGCAAGAGGCAAAATCACTACATTAAAGCTGTTTTGGCTATATCCATAATAATCTACAAGTTGTTTGATATCATTATATTTATCAATTTGTTTCTGCACATCTGAAACTAAATATTTATAATAAGAAGTTTTATTTTTATAAAATTCGTCAAAATTTGATTCGATTCTGAAATCTTTTAGTAAGCTTAAAAAATTTTCAAGCCCATTTATTCCTCCAGAGCGTTTTAAAACTTCATCGGTAATATGTACGTCCTTTTTTAGATTTAAATTTTCATCAACAAAAATCATAGATTCAGGTGGTATATGATAACTATAACCCAAAGAATACATTTCTTTATACGTTTTAATTACTTCATGATTTTTATATTTGGAAAACCACTTATCAATATCATCATCATAGGTATGACCTTTTAAAATAACTTCATCCCCTGCAAGGTATTGCACTATCTGAAGCAATTCCATTTTTGGATCAATGCTTATATTATATAATTTTGATTCAATACTTATAGGTTTTGCAGTAAACTTATTTGACACGTTATTAGCAGCAGTTTTACATCCTGAGAAAAGTGATAGAATCATAATTACTAATGTAATTAAGGAAATATGTTTTTTCATTAGAACTTTCCCCCCTTTTAAACTAATAAATCTAATATCTATAGTACCTCAAATTGTAATTATATTCAATTAATGGTACTTATGGGCTTACTTAAAGTATGAGGTGATAAATATTATTTCGATTAAGACAATATAATTTTGGGCAGCCCATCAGATACTGCATATATTGAAATATACCGTATAAATAACTATAATTAAGTAAATTGCTTGATAAGTGTGATAATTAACTTGCCACGTGCCTGGCACTTGGCATATGGCTGTTAGTTATAAGGAGGTAAAAAGTTGTGAGAGTAGGTATATCAACAGCGTGCTTTTATCCTTATGTGAATACAGAAGATACGATAAAAATCATAAAAAGACTTGGATTTAATATATGTGAAGTTTTTCTTGAAGCAGACTGTGAAGTTAAAGAAAGCTTTATTAAGGATTTAAAAGATAGAGCTGATTATGAGGGAATAAGAATATATTCTGTTCATGCCTTTAATGGTGTGTTTGAGCCATTTCTTTTTGATAGATATGAAAGAAGAAGAAAGGAAATGGTAGAAAAGTTTGAAAGAATTTGCAGGGCAGGAAGTATGTTAGGCTGTGAATGTTATGTATTTCATGGATTAAGAAAAAATACAAATCAAATTGGAATAAAGGATATTGCAAAGGGAATGGATAGCTTGGTTAGGATTTCTGATAGTTATGGAATAAAACTTGCTTGGGAAAATGTATCTTGGTGTATGACTTCAAGCCCAGAGTTTATTCGGGACGTTAATGAGCTTATGAATGAAAAAATTTATTTTAATCTTGATATAAAACAAGCTGTAAGAAGCGGGGAAGACCCTGTTAAATTTCTTGATGTGTATAAGGATAGAATTATAAATGTTCATATAAATGATTCAGATCCGTTGAATTCATGTTTACTTCCTGGTAAGGGCTGCATGGATTTAAAGGATATTGTGGAAAGGGTTTCAAAAATTAATGAGGAGATTCCCTATATAATTGAGGTATACAGAGAAAACTTTGATGGGGATGAGGATATAATTACTGCAAGAAAATATCTTGAAAATATCAAGTAAGATACAATTTGCCACGTGCTTGGCACGTGGCAAAAAAGCAACTGCTTTAAATCATTATAAAGCAGTTGTTTTTTTTATGATTAATTAATAAATATCTAAATAATCTCAGCAAATAATAACAATTCTAATTGATAAAAATAAACAATTTACAATGGATATCATTATCAATTGATAATAAATATTATATATAAAAGCGTTTGTACATCTATACTTATTGCATATAATGTGAAATATAATAATATCAAATGAGAACAAAGATAGAAATATTACATATAATATTTTAAAGAGATTAATTATATAAAAATTAGTTTTAATTTATTTATATTAGTGGGGCGATAATATGCAAAATTTAGAATTCCAAGGTTTAACCAGCGAAAAAGTAAAAAAATCGAGGGAAAAGTATGGACTAAATGAATTTGTTAAAAAGGAGAAGCCCAACCCTTTTAAAAAATTTATAGGGGTTTTTAAAGAACCTATGTTTTTACTTCTTATTGGTACTTCATTGATTTATTTTTTGCTTAAAGAACCGGAAGAAGCAGCAATTATGCTTATTTTTGTTGCTTTTGTAGCTACTATAACATTTATACAGGAATGGAGAACTGAAAAAACTATTGATGCATTAAAGGAATTAACTTCACCACAAGTTACTGTTTTACGTAATGGGAAAAAAGAAGTAATTAAAAGTGAGGAGCTTGTACCTGGGGATATAGTGTTCCTGGCAGAGGGTGAGAGAATTCCAGCTGATTGTGAAGTGCTGCATGCATCAAATTTTTCTGTAGATGAATCTGTATTAACTGGGGAGTCAGAACCAGTTTTTAAAGTTCCTATTGAGGATATGGTTAAAGATTTAAATGATAGTAAAAGCAAAGATTACTGGAGAAAAGATATAATTTATGCGGGGACACTTTCAATTTTTGGAAAATGTGTAGGGAGGGTAAAAACTACGGGGTTTAATACAGAGTATGGGAAGATAAGTAAAGCAATAAGTGAGGTTAAGGAAGAGTTGACCCCGCTGCAGAAAAAAACCCATTCCTTAGTAAAAAATTTAGCTTTTGCAGGTGCTTTTTTATGCTTGTTAGTTATAATTTTATCTTATTTATATAACCATAATTTAATTCAAAGTATTCTTTCAGGAATAACTCTTGCAATGGCTATAATTCCAGAGGAGTTTCCAGTAGTTCTTACAGTATTTTTATCATTAGGCGCTTTTAGGCTTGCTAAGAAAAACACGCTGGTGCGTAAAATTTCTGCAGTTGAAACATTAGGTTCTGCCACAATATTAGCTGTAGATAAGACAGGTACAATTACTAAAAATATAATGGAAGTTAAAAATGTATTTTTAAATAATAAGATAATAGATATAAATAAATTTAATGATAGTAATTTTAGCAGATTAATGATTATGTCCTGTGAAAGGGACCCCTATGACCCAATGGAAAAGGCTATTATAAACAGTTCAAAAAATCATGCCGGCAGTTTGGAGGAAATATACAATATTGAAATAGCAAAAAAAATTCCATTTGATTCAAAAACGAAGAGGATGGCAAATATTTATAAAATGAACGGTAAATATTATGCAGCATTTAAAGGTTCACCAGGAACAATTTTACCTTTATGCAGGCTAGACGATAAAGAGGAAAAGGCAGTATTAAAAGCAATAGATGAAATGGCTTTAAAAGGTCTTAGAGTTCTTGCATTTGCAGATTTAGAAACAGATTTTTTAAAGGTGGAGCTTGAAGAATATAGTTTAAATTTTAAAGGCTTAGTTGGTCTTCAAGATCCTCCAAAAGAGGGAGTTAAAGAAGCCATAGGCTTATGCAAAAGTGCTGGAATAAGGGTTGTTATGATAACTGGAGATTACAGCAAAACTGCTGTTGCTATAGGAAATGAAATTGGATTAAAGTTTAAAAATTGTGCAGTTACAGGTGAAGAAATTGATAATATGACTGATGAGGAGCTTTGTGAAGCAGTCAGACATTGTGATATTTTTTCTCGTGTAATACCCGAACACAAAATGAGAATAGTTAAGGCTCTTAAGAGAAATGGAGAAATTGTTGCTATGACAGGTGATGGTGTTAATGATGCACCAGCTCTTAAAAGTGCAGATATTGGTATCGCTATGGGGAAAAGAGGAACAGAAGTTGCTAAAGAAGCTGCTCATATGATATTAATGGATGATAATTTCACTACTATTGTAAATTCAGTTAAAGATGGCAGAAGAATATATGATAATATTAGAAAAGCTATGGTTTATATAATGGTAATTCATATCCCTATAGTTGCATTGGCTTTATTTTCACCTATATTTAATTTGCCGCAAATTTTGCTTCCAGTTCACATTGTATTACTTGAATTAATTATCGATCCAACTTGTTCTATTATCTTTGAAGGCGAAGAAGCAGAACCATATATAATGGAACAGCCCCCAAGATCACCTAATGAGCCAATACTTACTAAAAATCTTACAACTAAAGTTATTTTACAAGGACTGTGTATGTTTGCTGCAACATTTTTCCCATTCCATTATATGGTAGATAGTGGAGCCTATATAGACACTGCAAGAAGTTTTTCCTTAGTTATTTTAATAGTTTCAAATGTAACATTAGTTTTAGTTAACAGGTCAAATACTCAATATCTTTATCATATTTTTGAAGAAGCGAAAAATACAGCAAGGCTTCTTATAAATAGCATTGCTTTAGCAATGGTCTTAGCAATAGTTTATATACCTTTCCTTCAGCCAGTTTTTAGAACAAAGCCTTTAAGCGGAAATATGCTTTTAACTGCATTTATAATAGGATTTGTATCAACTGGCTGGTGGGAATTGATTAAACTTTTGAATAAAAAAACTAATGAGATAGTGAGGCAAAATTAAATATAACTATTTATAATATTAATGGCGAACAATAAAATAGCTACCTTTTTTATTTAAAAATAAGTTCATTGGAGCAAAATGCCAGGTAAGCCAAGTGATTTTGTTAAACTGAATTATTCTTTGCTCGGGCAAAGGTCATACACTAGCTTCTCTGGCATTTTAACTGTTATACTTTATATAACTATTCCGATAAAATATATAGACTAGCTATTCTAAAAAATCCAATCCTTTAAAACATTGTAAGGCATTCAGAATTGCCTTATAAGCAAACTCCACCTGAGTTTAAGAATCATTTGATGTAATAAGGGTTTAAAATATGTTTAAAAATGGGGGGGATAAAGTACAACTACTGCATGAATTATCAGAAAAGTACAAAATATGTTTTATTGAAAGGATTAAATAAAATGAAAAAGGTAAAAGTTAATGTTGCTGATTGCAATGAAGGACAAATGCTTGCAAGTGACATATTTGATGAAACTGGAAGGCTTATAGTTGTAAAAAATACAGCTATAAATGATTACATAAAGAATAGGCTTTTAGAAATGGGGATAAAATCAATATATGTATTTTACAACACAGGGAACCATTCAAATCCAGTAGAGTTTAAAGAAAGCTATGAGGATGATGTAAATTTAGTTAAAGAAATAATAAATGAATTGTCATCAGGAAAAGGATTAAACTATGAAAATGTGAAGCTTTTATCAGATAATATCTATGAAAGCGTAAAAACTAATTATGAAATTATTGACTGTTTAAACGAAGTTAAGAGGGTTGATGAATATACCTATTATCACAGTTTAAATGTGTCACTTTATTCAATGCTTATTGGAAGATGGCTTGAACTTTCTGAAGAATCAATAAAGGATTTGATACAGGCGGGCATTCTTCATGATGTTGGGAAATGCAGAATTTCAAAAGAAATTTTGAATAAAAAAGATGCTTTACTGCCTGATGAGTTTGAAAAAATAAAAATGCACCCTGTCTATGGCTATGTTATGGCTAAAACTATTCCAAACCTCAATGATGATATACCTCAGGCAATACTTACACATCATGAAAGAGAAGATGGCTCAGGTTATCCCTTTGGTTTAAAAGGGGACGAGTTAAATTTATATTCAAAAATAATAGCTATATCTGATGTATATGATGCTCTTACTTCAGAGAGGGCCTATAAAAGCAGGCAAACTCCATTTGATTCATTGAGAACTATTCAAAATATTGGATATGGGTATTTTGATACAAAAATCTTAATGACATTTTTAAGCAACATATCCAGTTATTATATTGGATCAAAAGTGCTTATGAACACAGGAGATAGCGGCTATGTTGCTTATGTAGATCCATTAAGGGTATATTACCCTATAGTTTGCATTAAATCAGATTATTATGATTTATCTAAGGAAAAAAGTTTAAAAATAGATAGGATGCTTTAATAAATGAAGTAGTTGAATAAAATAAGAAACTGCTGAATATATGCTATTAAAAAGGTTAACATATATTCAGGAGGTGTACTGATTGCAGGAGAAAAAAAGGAAAAAAGATAAGAAAAGCTTCAAATTGAAAAGTATAGATAGAGCTTCCCATGAAGAGGATGATGATGATTTTTTTCTTGGAAACCAAGTGATTACAAATTATTATTATAAATTAAGAAAAGGTTAAGAAGTTTTATTTTAATCCAATCTCTTATTTGCAAATTAAATTATAAGGTTTAAAAAATGCATAAATATAAAATTAGTATATGAAAGGCTCGTCTTATGATGACTGAACCATGATAATAGGTAGACAACATACTTCTATGTATGTTCTACCTATTATTTTTTACTGCAGATTTTTTTAAAATATTTTTTTATATAATATATAGTTTTTTTCTCCTTTCACAATTTATATAGGTGAAAGGGGGTGAGAAAATGGCAATAGATACTCAAAAACTTTCTACATCACTTATCATCAAACTTGATGCTGGGGTTAATGAAAACGGCAGACCAATAAATAAAATTTTTACACTTAAAAGAATTAAGCCTGCAGCAGCAGATCAGGATGTATATGATGTAGGCACTTCACTTGCAGAGATTATGAAATTACCTGCAAGCGAAATATCGAGACAGGATTTGAGTGCTCTTATATCTGAATAATGCTTTTTTAAGCAATTGAAGGGAGGTGATATTTTGGATAAAAATCTTCAGATGACTTTTTTAAATGATGCTGGTAAAAATTTTATAATAAGTATTCCATCTGTAAAGGATGATTTAACATCAGAGCAAATTAAGACATTGATGGAGCTTATCATTTCAAAAAAGGTCATTGAAACAAGTGGAGGAGATTTAGTAAAGGCAATTGGAGCTAACGTTGTTTCAAGAAGTGTTGAAAAAGTTGATATATAGCAAACTGTAAAGGCTGTGAAATTACAGCCTTTACCTTTAGAAATTATAAAATTGGAGGTGTAAATATGGAGAACATCGGTAATATGATCGCAAATCTCGGTTTCCCTATAGTTCTTTCTATTTATCTTTTAGTAAGAGTAGAAGGGAAACTTGAAAAATTAACTGAAAGTATTAATGAGCTTTCAAAAGTAATTACCTCAATAAGATAGGCTGAGGTGCTAAATTTTTTAGCACCTTTTTAAATTTGAGGGAATTTTTGATATAATGGGATTATGCTATTATTGATGGTGATTTATAATTAAAATAATATAATAAAAAACCTATAGCATAATAATAATTAAGTAGTTTTAAAGAAGTGAAAATTAAAAATAGTATTTTAGGGGGGATAAAAATGGGACTTGTTGTTGAAACGGAAAGGCTTATCTTAGTGCCGCTTTCTGAAGAGCTTTGGCTAAAACTTCAAGCTGTTAAAAATGAAGATGGGGAATGGCCTTCAGAGGATGTAGCAAAAATTATTCCTGACTATATAGAAAAGTTAAAAGAAAACCCAAGAGTATTAGGTTGGGGAATATGGCTTACTCTTGATAAGAATGATTATAGTGTTGTTGGAGATATTGGATTTGATGGGGTTCCAAATGAATTAGGAGAAATAAAAATAGGGTTTGGAATAGTGCCAAGCAAAAGAAGACAGGGCTATGGATTTGAAGCAGTAAAATCCATGATTGATTTTATTCTTAATAAAGGGTATATAAATAAAATAACTGCAAAGTGTGATAAGTGGAATATAGCTTCAATTCGTATTTTGGAGAAAGCAGGGATGAGGAATACAGGCTGCGATGAAAAATATTTTTATTATGAAATAACCCAATAAATCATTTAATTTGAAGGATTATTATTTTCTATAAGCACATCTCTTTTTTGGAACAAAATTGAAATTTATAATGTCAAATATAAAAAAGGAGGGGAAGGTTATGAAGAAAAAACGGATTGTTGTATTTGGCATTATATTAATTGGCATGGTGCTTTTTATATCTTTTAAAAAGGGGAATGTGAATAATAATCAAGAGGATAGAGAAAAATTAAGTAAAAGTACTTTGCAGCTTAATAAAGTTGGGAACTTTGAAAACTTTAAGAATATTTTGAAGAACATGGAGAATAATAATAAGAAATACATGCGTGTGGTTGATGATGCTGTAGGAGGTAAAAGTGCTGATAGAGGTATAGTTAATCAAAGTGAAAGCGCTGTGGAAAAAACAAAGGGTTCTAATGATTATTCAAGCACTAATATACAGGTTACAGGTGTAGATGAAGGAGATCTTATTAAAACTGATGGGGAATACATTTACCATGCAGGTAAGGAATGTATAAATATAATAAAAGCCTGCCCTTCAGATGAAGCAGAGGTTATTAATAGAATAATGTATGATAAATCTGCTGATAGAAATAATGAGTTTCATCCAATGGAGCTTTATAATTATAAAAATTATTTGGTTTTTATTTCATGCGGATATGTTGAAAATTGGAATGAGTATACAAGGGTTATGGTTTATGATATAAAAGATAAAAGCAATATAAAAATGATAAAAGATTATAAAATTCAGGGGAATTATCTTTCTTCAAGAAGAATAGATAATAATCTTTATATTGTATCTAATAAGTATATTGATATTTATAGAGTTCTTAATGAGAATAAGGATGAACCTCTTAAATATTTTGATTCAGCATCTAATAAGGAGGAAAGTATAGGCTATGATAAAATAAATTGCTTTCCTGAATGCAGTGAGCCTAATTATTTAATTGTATCCTCCTTTAAAATTGATAAACCTGATGAATTAGTTGATGTATCAACCTATTTAGGATCTGGAGACTGTATTTATATGTCCTCTGAAAATTTGTATATAGCTGCCAACCATTATGAAAGCAATACGAATTCAAAAGACTCTAAAGACGAAGTGATAAAACCAAGCGTTTTTATTCCAGCTTATTATGGAAATAAAACTTTGATATATAAATTCAATTTAAGGGATGGTAAAGCTGCCTTAACATGTAGTTCAAAAGTAGATGGAAGAGTTTTAAACCAATTTTCTATGGACGAGGATAAGGGATATTTTAGGATAGCTACTACTACAGAGGATATGAAAAACAATATTTATATTTTAGATAAAAATTTAGACATTAAGGGTAAAATTGAAGATATTGCTCCTAATGAGAAAATATATTCGGTAAGATATATGGGGGATAGGGCTTACATGGTTACATTTAGAAAAGTGGATCCCTTATTTGTAATAGATTTAAAAAATCCTGAAGCACCAAAAATATTAGGAAAGCTTAAGATACCAGGATACAGTGATTATTTGCATCCTTATGATGAAAACCATATTATAGGTTTTGGCAAGGATACTGTTGAAGTCGAAAGAAAAGATTCAAATGGCATATCCCATGGGGTTAATGCTTATTATCTTGGGCTTAAGGTTGCAATGTTTGATATAAGTGATGTTAATAATCCTGTTGAGATGTTTAAGATAAATATTGGGGATAGAGGAACGTATTCAGAGCTTTTGGAAAATCATAAAGCACTGCTTTTTTCGAAGGAAAAGAACCTTTTAGCCTTTCCTGTTACATTAATGGAAACAGGTAAGAATGTAAAAAAGAATGAGAATGGAATGCCTCCTTATGGAAAATTTGTCTACCAGGGAGCTTACATTTACAGCATTAACTTGAAGGAAGGCTTTAAATTAAAAGGAAGAATAACTCATATGTCAAACAGTGATTATTTAAAAGCAGGGGATTATGAAGATGCGTATTCCAATGATAAGCATATAGAGAGAATAATATATATTAAAGATAAAATATATACCATTTCAAATAAGATGTTAAAAATTAATGATATGAATTCATTAAAAGAAATAAAAAGTATTGATTTATATGGTATCTAATGTCATAGAATTGAAGTATCATATGATTTGAGTTTAAAGATATTAAATGCTTTTTGTCAGATATGAAAGGCACATTTGATTAACACTTTAAAGGGGGTATTATCAGTGGATAATAAAGCTCTTACTGTAGCTTATAATGCTCATATAAAACAAAATAGGAAGGGTACAGACATACCTTATATTGTGCATCCATTAGAGGTTGCTGTAATTTTAATTGAAAACGGAGCCGATGAAGATGTGATAAATGCGGGACTGTTACATGATACCCTCGAAGATACTGATATTTCATTAGAATATTTAGTTGAAAATTTTGGGAGAAAAGTGGCAGAGCTTGTAAAAGGAGCATCTGAGCCATATAAATTAAATTTAGAAACAAAACTTTCGGATGATGAAAGAAAAGTTTCCTGGAAGCTTAGAAAAAATCATACCATTGAGTATTTAAAAACCGCTCCTTTAGATATTAAGCTTATTACCTGTGCAGATAAATTAAGCAATATAAGAAGCCTTGTAAGGGATTATGAAAAGGTTGGAGATAATCTTTGGCAAAGGTTTAATGCAGGCTATGAGGAGCAAAAGTGGTACTATAACAGCTTGATAGAAAGTCTTAAGGGACTAGAGGATTATGATATGTATAACGAGCTTAGGGGACTTGCAGCTAAAATATTTTAATATGGATATGAAGTAAAGGGGTTGTTACAAAACAGCCCCTTTACTTTTCCATTTACAAAGAAGCTCTAAGATAAAAATGCCAGACAAGCTTTTGCCAACCATCGGATAAGGTAAGTCTAAGAATCGCTTTATGTGATGTTTAAAAAATACATATATGGATCATAAATTCATATATATACAATACATACCATGTGAGTAAAATAATTGAATTAGTGTAATCTTGATGATATAATTATTGTACAAGTCCTGCCATAATAGAATTAAAGGGGGAGTAATTTTATGAAAGGGCGAAAAAAGAATCAAGTTTTAAGCTGGATAATGATATTTACTTTATTATTATCCAGCTTCGCATCATTGGGAGGCTTAAATGCTGCAGAGGCAGCGGAAAAAATTCCCGACATTTTGATTACTGAAATTGTCCCAAAACATCAAGGAGGTGACGATCCATATGAATTTATAGAAATTTATAATACAACTAACAAGGATATAAATTTAAATGGATATTCTTTTTGGGATAATTCACCTGCTAAATTTGATGGGGACAAGATATTACCAGCTAAAGGGGTAATGGTTGTTAACACATTTGGCACTTCAGTTGATGATTTTAACAAAGAATACAATACGACACTAACTGATAATGAATATTATGCTTTTTCAAAAAAATCGTTACTAGGTAATAAAGGAAAAGAACTAGATCTTAAAGATTCAGCATCTACCAAAATCGTTAGTGCATCTTATACTGGGGGTGATGTTCAGGATGGTAAGAGCATAATATTTAAGTGCCCTTCATCAGGAACTACTATGGAAAAGATTGCAAATGGCCAAGATCCAACCCCAGGTATAGTTTTAGATGGGCAACTTATAGATGATACTCCACAGCAGCCTATTCCACTTACTGGGCTTTTAATTGATGAAACTCTTAAACTTGAGGTTGACAAGAGTGAAAAACTTAATTTGGTTTATGAACCTTCTGATACAACAGAAAAGGAAGTTAAATGGGAATCAAGTGATACGGACATTGCTGAGGTATTACAAGATGGTACTGTTACAGGGAAAACGGTTGGGAATGCTGTGATTACAGTTACATCAACAACAAACGATGCAATTAAGGCAGAGTGCAATGTCGCTGTAAAAGAAGAAGAGCCAGTTCAAGCAGAAACAATTTCAGATGTAAGAAAAGAGAAAGAGGGAACAGAAGTTGAGGTTCAGGGAGTAGTTACGTATAATGACAGAAATCAAACTGTATACATTCAGGACAGCACTGCAGGAATTGCACTTTCAAATCATAGCGTTGGAGATATTGATGATTTTAAATCATTAAAGCCAGGAAATGAGGTAAAGGTAAAAGGCAAACTTGGTAATTTTCATAAGCTTTTACAGGTAACAATATCTGAAAAGGTTACTATAATAAATGAAAATGCAGGAATGCCCCAGCCCAAAGTAGTAACAATAGCTGAAGCAAATACAGGGAATTATGAAAGCCAACTAATTAAGATAGAAAAAGCAGTAATTGATATTGAAAACAAAAAATTAACTCAAGGTGAAGATAAACTTGATATTTTTTTTATACCAGCTGGAATTAATGTTAAAACTGGAGACTTAGTTGATACAACGGCTGTTATTGGTAGATATGATAATACAATTCAAATTTATGGAGGCTCAGCTGTATTTACTAAGGCTGAAGAAATTGATACAGAAAAGCCCGTTATAACTCATGACCCAGTATTAAAGGGTAATATTTCAGAAAATTTGAAAATTTCAGCAACTATAACTGATAACAAGGAAGTTAAATTAGCAAAAGTATATTATAGAGTTAAAGGACAAACTGAATTTAAGTCAGTAGATATGACAAATTCTGAAACAATATACACAGGAGTAATACCTAAAGAAGAATTGAGTAAGGAAGGAATGGAATACTATATCGAAGCTTCAGATGGTTCAAATAATATTTCTAGAGTACCAGATGATATAAGTAAGCCATACTTTATTGAAATAAGTGATGAGGACAAGTCAGCTCCTATAGTTAAAAACTTAAATCCAAAGGATGGGAGCTCTACTGGAAATAATTTTAAACCTGAAATAAGTGCTGAATATGAAGATATATCAGGAATTGATGCTAATTCAGTTAAGCTTTATTTAGATGAGAAGCTTATGAAAGCAGAAATTACTGAATCAAAGGTAAAATATATTCCGGATAGTGACTTAGCAAAAGGAAATCATTTAGTAAAAATTGAAGTTTCAGATAAGAAAGGCAACAAGGGAGAGTATACATGGAGCTTTAGTGTAGGGCAAGAGGAGTACAACCATTATTATGGACAAATTCACAGCCATACAAATTATTCAGATGGGACAGGTACACCGGATGAAGCTTATGCCTATGCAAAGGATAATGCAAAAGCAGATTTCTTTGCAGTAACTGACCATTCGAACTGGTTTGATAATGATAAGCAAGGAAGATTTTTTATAGACAATGATCCAGCTAAAGGAGAAAATGATTGCCCAACTAGTGAAAAGTGGACAAAGCTTCATCAAATAGCTGACAAATATAATGAAGAAGGAAAATTTGCAGCTATTGCTGGTTTTGAAATGACTTGGTCAGGCTCAACAGGTGGATGGGGACATATAAATACATTTAATACAAAAGGTTTTGAAACAAGGAGCAATAGTGATGTGGATTTAAAGACGTACTATGATAAAATTTCAAAACTTCCTAATTCCATATCTCAGCTCAACCATCCAGGAAAGACATTTGGTGATTTTGCTGATTTTGGATTTTACAGCAAAGCAGCGGATAAGGTTGTAGATCTTGTAGAAGTAGGAAATGGTGAAGGCCCTGTAAGAGGAAGCGGATATTTTCCAAGCTATGAATACTATACAAGAGCTCTTGATAAAGGGTGGCATCTAGCTCCAACAAACAATCAAGATAATCATAAAGGTAAATGGGTTAATGCCAATACTGCAAGAACTGTTATGCTGGCACAAAACTTAACAAGAGATAATATTTATGATTCTATGAGAAACATGAGAGTTTACTCAACAGAAGATGAAAACATGAAAATTAATTATACAGTTAATGGAAAACCAATGGGTTCATTTTTAAACAATCCTGATAAGCTTGATTTTGTAATTGATATTAATGATCCAGATCCAGATGATAGAATTGGAAAGGTTTCAATCATTGTAAATGGCGGCGCTGTTATAGACTCAAAGGATTTTGATAAAAATAGTGCACATTGGGAATTCTCTCTTGATCCTCAGTATGATTATTATTATGTCAGGGTTGATGAGAAGGACAAGGACATTGCTGTAACTGCTCCTGTTTGGGTTGGAGATGCATCGCCAGCTGGTATTGGTAAAGTTGAGGTATCACAGGATCCTCAATATGTAAATGTTCCTGTTGATATTACAGCAACTTTATATAATAATACACAAGAGACAATAAATGATATAAAGGTTGAGTTTTATAAAAATGTAGTAAGTTCCGAAAATAAGATAGGAGAGCAAAGCATTTCATCTCTTGAACCTACAAAAGAAGCAATTGCAAAAATAAACTGGACACCTGGTGCGGCAGGAGAGTATAAGATTTATGTTCAAGCAACAATGAATGTTGCTGGCACCCAAAAGGTATTTACAAATAGCATAAGCTTTACAGCAGCAAATAAGGAAGATTTTAAGAAAGTAGTCATTGATGCAGCTCACAGCAATCAATATGTAAGCGGTGATTATAAAGGCAAAATGACTAACTTAAAAGAAATGCTTAAACAGGAAAAGACAATGATAGTTGAAAATACAAGTGAATTTAATTCAGAAGCTCTTGAAAATACAAGTATTCTTATAATAACTCCACCGCAAAGCACTGATGATTCTAAAAATAATTTAACAAAGAAAAAATTTACTGATGATGAAATAAAGGCAATAAAAGATTATGCAGATAAAGGCGGCTCACTTATAATTACATCAAGAGCAGATTACAAGGATGGCACGGGAGATTATCAAAGAGCTGTGCAGGGGAATAAAATACTTGAAGCAATTGGTTCTAATTTAAGATTTAATGATGATGAAGTTGTAGACAATACTAAAAATGGAGGACAGCCATTTAGGTTATATTTTGATAATTATACTTCAACAAAATATAATTTAACTGAGGGAATCCCTGATGGAGAACTATATAGCTTCTACAGCGGATGTTCTACAATATTAAAAGAAAATGCTGATGATAAAAATGTAGATATACTTGTTAAAGGGCATGAAACCACTGAAACATTAGATTCCGATAATAAAGGTGATAACACTCCTGTTAATAAGGGAGACGTTATTGCACTGGCAGCAGAAATTTTACCATCTGGTGGAAAAGTAGTTGTAGGCGGCACTACATTTTTCTCAGATTTTGAAACAGAAACTGGAGATAATGCATATTCAAATATTAAAATAACTGAAAGTATAATCAATTGGCTTGCACCTAAAAAGGAAGCAGAGCTGAAAACAATAGCAGAAGTTAGAAAAGATGAAAACAATGATGGAATTCCTGATAATATGGGTAAAAACTATGCTATTGATGGATATGTAACTTCTCAATCTGAGGCTGTTTCACCTAAGAATGCTTTCTTTGAAGTTATTTATGTTCAGGATGAAACTGGTGGAATTACTGTCTTTGGAGTATCTAAAACTCCACTTCCTATTGGAACTAAAGTTAGGATAGTAGGAACAGTTAGTCAGTATGAAAATGATTCACAAATAGCGTTAAAGGATGAAACAAATGATGTAATTATTTTAGACAGTAATGTTAAACCTGTGGAGCCAAAGATAATGAGTACAAAAGACAGTATGCTTGAGAAAAATGAGGGATGGCTTGTTAAGGTTCAAGGAAAGGTAAAAAGAATTGATAATGAAAAAAACAGCTTATATATCGATGATGGAACAGGAGGGGCAAGAGTTTATCTTAATGGTTATATTTGGGACGGAAAGGATGAATCTACAAAAGGAAAATGGAATAAATCCATTAATGTCGGAGATACTGTAAGTGCAGTTGGACTTGCATCTGAGGATATGGAGGGGCACAGACTTAGAGTAAGAAATACTGCAGAAATTGTCAAAGTTACTGGAGGCGGAGGGGATATTCCATCAACTCCAGGAGAGGATATTCCACCAACTCCAACAGTAATAAATGTTGCTGGTGTTAAATTAAATAAGAATAATATAAGCCTTGAAGTAGGACAAACAGAAACACTTACAGCATCAGTTGAACCATCAAATGCAACGAATACCAAAGTAAGATGGAACTCAAGTGATGGGAAAGTTGCATCAGTTTCAGATGGTAAAATTACAGCAATAAAGGCAGGAGAAGCTGTAATTACAGTAACAACGGAGGATGGTGAAAAAACTGACAGCTGCATAGTAAAGGTAAAGGAAAAGGAAACACCTCCATCAGGTAGCGGAGAAAATCCAAAAGAAGATGACCATAAAAAGGATGAGGATAAGCCAAAGGATGGTGATAAGGAACAGCCAAAGGAATCAATTGTAGAAAATAAAGACAAGAAGGCAGTTGTATCCAATAAAGGAAATGACAAGGGCAGCAGTAAGAAGCAAAATATAAGCAGTGCAGCAAGTATATTAGTTAACGATCCAAATACAAAAAATAAAATCAAGGAACAAATAAATGATAAAAGTATAAAAGAAATATTAGTAGATGCAAGTTCTGAATCAAGTATTGATAAAGAAATATTTGAATCATTAAAAGGACAGGATAAAGATATTACTTTTATAGTAAAAGATGAGAAAACAAATATGGAATTCTCATGGACATTTAATGGTAAGGATATAAAAGATGATGCAGAATTAAAGAATATAGATTTATCAATAAAAGATACTTCTTTAGACGTACTAAATGAAATAAAGCAATTTAGTGAAGATGCTGTAGTATTTACACTTAGCGATAATGATACGCTGCCTGCTTCTGCAAAACTTAAGATTAAACTTCCTGAAACATTAAAGAATGAAAAAACATTATATTTCTACTATTTTAATGCTAAGGATAAAAAATTTGAAGAGGAGCAAAAAGTTGATGTTGTTGATGGGTGTATTGATGCTGTTATAAACCACTGCAGTGATTATGTAATTTCAAAAACAGAAATTAAAAATAAAGAAAACAATGATAAAAAGGATGAAACAAGTACTGAAAATACGAAAAAAGTAGTATCAGAAAAAACTGAAGAAAAACCATCAAGCAATGCAAAAACAACTGTAATAATTATAATAGTTATTGCGGCAGCTGCAACAGTTATATATGCTGTTATTAAGAAAAAAAATAAATAACTTATTAAAGGCTTAAGGGATTTCCCTTAAGTCTTTAAAATATTAATTAACAGGGAGATAAAAATATGAATCGAAAAAAGGAGATAATTAAATCCTTAACGCTGATTGCAGTTTCAATATTTATTATATTAGTATCAAATAAAATATTTGAAATTAATATAAATGGCGGTAAAAATAAAGAGGACTTTGAATATCCAAAGGCAAAAGTTTTGAAAGTTAATAAGGAAATGCTTACCCCTGATCCTAATTTTAAAAATATCAAATTGGGTTACCAAGATATAGAGATTGAAATATTAGATGGAAAATATAAAAATCAAAAGTTTAATATAAGAAATTCAGTTAGCCGAATGTATAATATAAGGGTAAAAGAAGGAATGACTGTAATTGCAGGTATTTATACTAAAGATGGTGAGATAAGTGATACAGCTATATATAGCTATAGAAGGGGAAATGTTTTATTAATTCTTATTTTGATTTTATTTGCGGTTATGATAGCTGTTGGAAATGTAAAAGGATTAAAGTCATTTAGCATGATATTTTTTGATGCTGTCATGATATTATATCTTACTGTACCTCTTGCATACAAAGGTTTAAACCCTATATTATCTTCCATATTAACAGCAATAACAATTGCAGTATTAAATATGTTCATGATTAATGGCAAAGGTAAAAAAACTAATGCTGCAATAATTAGCACTGTTATTGCTGTAGCTATTTCAGCCATGCTTAGTTATCTATTTGGTCTTATTACACATCTTTCAGGTATAACTATGGATAAGGCAGAAAATATTATGTATATAGCTGAGAATACAAAAATGAATATAAGTGGATTTATATTTATGATTGTAGTTATAACATACCTTGGTATTATAATGGATGTGGTACAGTTTACATTAACATCAATATTTAATGAATACAATCATGGAAATCATGATGAGAAAAATCTTTTTTCAATAGGAATGGATTCAGGCAAAACAGTATTCGAAACTAAAATCAGTACACTAATTTTTGGATTTTTGGGCTTTTCTTTTATTGATATTATATCAATGAGAGCAGTAGATTTGCAATTTAACCAATTAATTAATATGGATATAATAGGAACATCATTAATTCAATTAATTTGTGGATGTATAGGAATTATCATTGCAGTGCCAATTACTTCTTGGGTATCAGTAAAGATATTAAAAAATAATTAGATTTTATTATAATATGACCGTTATGATAAGAAAAATATATTACATTCACTTTTCTGTTCATGTTCATAAGGAAACCCTTAGGTAAAAAGTACCAGGCAAGCTGTAGGGAACGGTCTTGACCATTTCGCCCTCCTAAGTTCTGATCATCGCGCGGAGGAACGGTCAAGACCGCTCCCTACTTTTGTCTGCTATCCGCAGCCGTTAAGATATTTACGGATGGTAGCCATCGGATAAATGGAAGGTGTTATAGGGATAATATATAGTAGTTTAATTAAGAAGAGGAAGATAGTTATGAAAAAGTTTTGCAGCTATTTAATAGTAATGATGATGGTTTTATTTTTTGCTTTTATTGGCAGCACTAAAACAGTTTATGCTGAAGAAAAATTGAAGTTTAAAAACTTTAAGTATAATACAGATAAAAAATTAAGTGGAGTATACAGTGAAGATATATTTTCATTTAATTTGGATGAAAGTGTAAATGCTAAGGAAGCTTATTTAAATCTTATTTGTACCCAAAGTGATATTATAGATAAAAGCAATTCTTCATTAACAGTATTATTAAATGGCAATCCTGTTTTTTCAATGAAGCTTGATAAAATTAAAAATTACAAGAGCAATATAAAGGTAAAATTGCCAATCGAAAATATAGTTTATGGCTGTAATGAGGTTAAAATCAGCATTTATAGTAGAATTTCTGACAATATATTTAATGATGATATAAATAGCGGGAACTGGTTTTTAATTCATGGCGAATCCTTTATACATATTGATTTTGAAGAAAAAAAGACTTCGTTTAATATTAATAATTTTCCTAATCCATTTTTAAAGTGGGACAGTGAGTCTTTAAAAAGTATTATAATGATTCCTGATAAATTTAAAAAAAGTGAAGTCTCGGCAGCTATGATTTTAGCTTCTAACTTTGGTTCTATAAAAAAATATGAAAATATAAGCTTAAAGGTATGTACGGAAAGTGATGAGGGGAAAAACAATGGGGATATAATATATATTGGGAGGTTAGATGATAGTCCAAAGGAAATATTAGGTTTTTTAAATGAATATGAAATTAAAGAATTAGGTGAAACTGCAGTAATAAAAAGTGGAAGATCACCCTACAATGAAAATAAAAGTATTATGATTATAATATCAAATGATGATGAGTGCTTAATTAAGGCAGTTAGGCTTCTTGCAAACAAGGATTTATTAAGACAGGTTAATTCCTCTTCATACATTGTTAGTAAGAATATGAACGTAGACAGCAAAGGGGTAAAAAAAGAGGATATAGTAACATTAAAAGATTTTGGCTATAGCAGTATAACTCTTAAAGGGATGTTAAAGCAGCAAGCAAACTTTAGTATATCCAATGCAAAAAATAAAAACATAAGTGAAAATGCAATGATTGCAGTAAAATGCAGATATTCAAAAAATATTGATTTTGAGAAATCTATTATGACAGTTTACATAAATGATATTCCAATAGGAAGCAAAAAACTTTCTTTGACCTTAGCTGATAATGATATTTTTGAGGCAGCTATACCAAAAGAAGTTAGAAATATGGGGTATTATGAAATAAGGGTGGTTTTTGATATAAATGTTAAAGACGGATATTATACAATAAAGCCTGAACAAACACCTTGGGTATATATATTAAATGACTCTTATTTATATCTTCCTTATACCAATACTAAGGATTTAGTTTTTGAAAACTATACAAATCCTTTCGTTGTAAACAATGAATTTAATAAATTAACATTGGTTTTATCAGATAATCCAAATTCAGAAGAATTATCCTGTGCAGCAAACATTATGGCTTATCTCGGGCATGACATACTTGCAAATACCGGAAAAGTTAATGCTGTAAAAAGCAGTGAATTTAATAAGGATTATTATAATGATAATTTAATTGTAATTGGGACTCCTTATTCTAACAAAATTATAAGGGAAATGAATAAATACTTTTATATAAAGTATAATAATACTTTTAGCAGCTTTGTATCAAATGATAAGGTAAAGCTTTTAGATGGTAAAAGCACGGCTTCATCAATACAGCTTTTGGACTCTCCCTATAGCAGGGAAAATAAAGTTTTAGCTTTAACATCAGCTTATGAAAGTGATTTAATTTTGGGCAGTAAATATATTAGTGATTTAAATTATGTAAATAAATTAAAAGGCAATGCTGTGATAGTTGATGGTTTGGGAAATATTGCATATGAGTATTTTGGATATAAGTATAAATTAAATGACAACTTAAAGGATATTCCGCTTCAAAAGAGAATACGTTTAAGCCTTAAAACAAGGTATTTAATTGTTTTTCTAACTTTTACAGTATCAATAATAATTATTGTATTTTATGTTATAATAAAAAAATATAAAAAGAATAACTTAATATGAAAAAAACATTAAATCCGTAAATTAGGATTTCTTGGGAAATAACATTATTTCCCAAGAAATAAGGGGGAAATAAAAATTAAGAAAATAAAATATTTTATTCCAGCCTTTTTGTGGATGGGATTGATTTTCTTTTTTTCATCACAGAACGGGACAGCTTCTGATAGTAATAGCTATTTTTTAATTAATCTTTTGGGAAAAATAGGAGTTAATATTTCTTCTTCAATGGGGATTAGTGTAGCAAATTTTATTGTAAGAAAAACTGCCCATGTAACCGAATATTTTATTCTTTTTATGCTTCTTTACTTTGGGTTTAAGAGGACATACTTAAAAAACATTATTATTTATCCAGCTATTATTACAATACTATACTCTATTTCAGATGAGTTTCATCAGCTTTTTATTGAAGGAAGGAGCGGAAGAATAAAAGATGTGTTCATTGACAGCATTGGAGTTTTAATAGGGTTATTAATTATTGGAATAAAAAACAAAGTGAAAGAGCAAAAAACTTATCCAAGAGCATAGCATCCGAAGTACTCTGCGTTAGGCGTGGTATTACGGATAGTAATTATCAGATAATTTAATAAGGGGGTTGTGAAATGAAAGCTAAAGTGTTTGAATATGAGGGCGGAATTGGTTTTAAAGATGTAAAGGATTTTGAAGTCAAACATATATTTGACTGCGGGCAGTGCTTTAGATGGAATGAAAATGATGATGGAAGTTATACAGGGGTAGCTTTTAAGAGGGCAGTTAGAGTGTATAAAAAAGATAATGATGTTTATATTTCAGGCGGGAAAATGGAAGATAAGGACTTATGGATAAACTATTTTGATCTTGAAAGAGATTATGGGGAAATAAAAGATGAACTAAGTAAGGATGAAGTTTTAAAGGACGCAATAAAATATGGTTATGGAATTAGAATTTTAAATCAGGAAATATTTGAAACTTTAATATCGTATATTATTTCCGCAAATAACAGAATTCCTATGATTAAAAGATCAGTTGAAAATATCGCAAGTGAATATGGGGAAAAAGTTTGTCTTGAGGGAAAGGAATACTATACTTTTCCAGATGCTAATACTCTCTCAAAGTGCAGCGTGGAGGAAATAAGCTCATTAGGATGTGGATTTAGATCAGAATATATAGTGGAAGCTGCTAAAAGGATAGCAGAAGGGGAAATTAATCTTCAGTATATAAAAACGCTAAATACAGACGAAGCTCAAGCTGAGCTTATGAAGCTAAAGGGCATAGGCCCTAAGGTTTCTGATTGCATAATGCTTTTTTCAATGGGCAAGTATGATGCTTTTCCTGTAGACGTATGGGTAAAAAGGGTTATGCAGTATTTTTATTTAGCACCAGATGTAAGCCTTAAAAAAATAAGGGAATTTGGCAGAGAAAAATTTAAAAATAAAGCGGGCTTTGCACAGGAATATTTATTTTACTATGCAAGAGTTTTTAAAGGAAAAGAAGGGCTTACGAAAAAAGAATGCAACTGAGAAAATTCGTTGAATCTTTCAAGCAAACTCCACCTGAGTCTAAGAATCACTTAATGTTTATTTTTTTAATAAGTGGCAATAATTAATAATGGATATTGGGTGTGAGGTGATGTAAATGGGGCTGAAATAATTAATAAAATTCACTTAAATGAATGTATAGTTCCACAAATTTTTTCCTTTAAAGGTGATAGCATTTACGTTTTTGAGACTATTAATCCTGATGAGAGCAGATTTGTCAAAATCAAAGATAATAAAATGTATGTAATTTATGAAACCTCAGGACAGCAAGGTATTATCTTAAATGATGGAAGTATGATGGCAATATCTCCTTCTGAAGAAACTAAAGTTACTATAATATCTGAAGATGGGCAAATAAAAAGGAATATTAGTTTAAATGGGCTATTTTTTGATTTTAAGCAAACGAGTACAGGAAAATATGTCTGCCTTGGTATAGATAATGGGAAATCCTTAATAAGGATTATAACTTCTGAGGGAATAAAAATTATAGATTTATACCTTTCCAATATGCTGTTTGCAAGCTGTATTTATCTTAATGATGATTATATTTATGTTGGAGGATTTGATGAGAATAATATATTTAAAATATCTGTTATGAATTATGCAGGGATTATAACAAGCAGCTGGGAAATAAGTTCAGCAAGCAATAACAGAATAATATCCAAAATACAAAAATATAATGATATCCTTTTCATAGCAATAACAGGTGATAAGGACTGCCTTGGCATATTAAATTTATCAAATGGAAAATATAAAGAAGTATCGCCTTTGGATTTAAAAATAAGATGTATTATTGATATTTGCGTAAACAATGAAAAAGTCAACATTCTTGATGGGGAATTCATTTATGAATATAAAACTGAAGATATTGTAAATCTTAATTATAAAAGGAAAATTAATTTTAACAGCTCAAACATGAACATATTTCCATATGCTTATTTAATGTATTTGCATGGAATTGAAGAAGGACTTAAAAAATATTCTTTATGTTTTTCACTTGAGCTTTTCATATTAATTATCCTTTATTTTACTAATTTTAAGTTTAACATTAAAACAGGTTTACTTTTTTTATCCCTTATATTTTTATGCAATATAATTATTTTTGTGGGAATTAATATAAAACTGTTTTTTGACAGAGAAAACAGAGTTGAGTATTTGATTAAAACTATTTTTGCAGATGGAAGCCATAGCCTATATATACCTCAGATATTTGTCAGTGCTATAATTCCGTTTTTATATGTAGTTATAGCTTATCCAAAATTTAATTCAACATATTTTTTACTTTATTTTATAATTTCCCTTATGGTATTTTTTGCCATAGGGAGAAAATGTAAGACTGATATTAAAAAAAACAAAGATGTTATAGTTGAGCTTTTAACTATAGAGGATGACAAAATTAATGATTATGTAAAAACTTCACTTGAAAAAATAAGAGATAAAAAAATTGAAAAAATGTGCATGAAAGTTATATTTTCATCCAATATAAATGAAAATTACATTAAAAAGTGGGCAGACAGCAGAAAATATATTTTAAATAACGATATAAACTATAACCTTAGTGGGAAATATATTATGCTTAATTTTGATTTTTCCAAAAGAGATATAAGATATTCAAGATGTGCTATTTTAACTGATTGTATAGGTTTCTTAAACCGATATTTTAATATTAAAGAAATTATAATATACCCTAATGATGGGAATATTTTATAAATTATTTAAAAAAATATTAAAATATGAAGCAATACAATGAAATAACAAGATAACTCTCAATAATTAACGGTAATCACATATAGTGAGTCTATTGGTAACCAATAGAAATTTGATAATATTGCGCTATTTATTTAATATAATAACTGTAATTAGCACTCAACATTAATGAGTGCTAACAAATTAAAAAATAATTATAAATAACATATATATACAAGGAGGGGTAATTATGAATTTAAGACCACTTGGAGACAGAGTCGTCATTAAGAAAATTGAGGCTAAGGAAACAACAAAGAGCGGGATTTTACTTCCAGAAAATGCGAAGGAAAAACCTCAGGAGGCAGAAGTTGTAGCTGTAGGCCCTGGCGGATTAGTTGATGGCAAAGAAGTAAGAATGGAAGTTAAGGCAGGCGACAGGGTAATCTTCTCAAAGTACTCAGGAAATGACATTAAAATTGATGGAGAAGAGTATACAATTTTAAAACAAGAAGATATATTAGCAGTTCTTGAATAATAGTTTTAATATTAGAAAGGGGAGATTGTAAATGGCAAAGGAAATAATGTTTAGTGAAGATGCAAGACGTGCAATGCAAAAAGGTGTTAATAAGCTTGCTGATACAGTTAAAATAACACTTGGACCTAAGGGAAGAAATGTTGTCCTTGATAAGAAATTTGGTACACCTCTTATTACAAATGATGGTGTTTCAATAGCAAGAGAAATAGAGCTTGAAGATCCGTATGAGAATATGGGGGCTCAGCTTGTAAAAGAAGTTGCAACAAAGACAAATGATGTTGCTGGAGATGGAACTACTACAGCTACATTACTTGCACAGGCAATCATAAGAGAAGGAATTAAAAATGTAACAGCTGGAGCAAATCCAATGCAGATTAGATATGGAATAAAGAGGGCTGTTGACACTGCAGTTGAAGAAATTAAAAAATCTTCAAAGAAAGTTACAGGGAAAGACGATATAGCAAGGGTTGCTTCTATATCAGCAGATGATGAGGAAGTAGGACAACTTATAGCAGATGCTATGGAGAAAGTTGGCAATGAAGGTGTTATAACTGTTGAAGAATCAAAGACTATGGGAACAGAACTTGATGTCGTTGAAGGAATGCAGTTTGATAGAGGATATATTAGCCCATACATGGTAACAGATAATGAAAAGATGGAAGCTGTTATTGATGATCCATATATATTAATTACAGATAAAAAGATTTCAAATGTACAGGACATTTTGCCACTTTTAGAGCAAATTGTTCAGCAAGGAAGGAAACTTGTAATAATTGCTGACGATATTGAGGGAGAAGCACTTGCAACACTTATTGTAAATAAATTAAGAGGTACATTTACATGTGTAGCTGTTAAGGCTCCTGGATATGGAGATAAGAGAAAAGAAATGCTTCAAGATATTGCAATTTTAACTGGCGGGCAAGTTATTTCTGAAGAACTTGGAAGAGAGCTTAAAGATACTAATTTAAATATGCTTGGGAAAGCTGAGAGAGTAAGAGTTACTAAGGATAATACAACTATTGTAAATGGGAGAGGAAACAAGGAAGAAATTAAAGCAAGAGTAGCTCAAATTAGAGCCCAAATTGAAGAAACTACATCAGATTTTGATAGAGAAAAACTTCAGGAAAGACTTGCAAAGCTTGCAGGCGGAGTTGCAGTTATCAAGGTTGGAGCAGCTACTGAAACTGAGCTTAAAGAAAAGAAACTTAGAATTGAAGATGCACTTTCAGCTACAAAGGCAGCTGTTGAAGAAGGAATAGTTGCAGGAGGCGGAACAGCTTATATAAATGCTATACCTGCTGTTGAAGCTTTAAAACTTGAAGGCGATGCACGTGTTGGAGTTAGAATAATAAAGAGAGCTCTTGAAGAACCTATAAGACAAATTTCATCAAATGCAGGTATTGATGGAGCAGTTATAGTTGAAAAAATTAAGAACAGTGAAAAAGGTATTGGATACGATGTATTAACAAATGAATATGTTGATATGATTAAAACTGGAATTGTTGACCCAACTAAGGTTACAAGATCAGCACTTCAAAATGCAGCATCAGTTGCAGCTACATTCTTAACAACAGAAGCTGTTGTTGCTGATATTCCTGATAAGAATGCACCAGCACAAGCTGGAGGACCACAAGGCGGTTCACCAGACATGTATTAATTAAAGATTAAAATCCCGAGGGAAAAAATCCCCCGGGATTTTTTAGTGTGCCCAGCAT
>DHEX01000017.1:0-233 GCA_002400085.1 Clostridiaceae bacterium UBA4839
AAAGAACTTATTGAAAAAAAAGGCGCCTATTACAAGCTATACAATTCACAATTTGAATAATTATGAATTATAGCAAATAAAATAATTATTTTATATTGACATATAATTCCGTTTTTGATATTTGAGAAAAATTAAGAGAAGGGAACCCGCGTAAACAGCGGATTTCCTTCTCTTTTTGTCTAAACCTAAATCAGATACGCTATTTAATGCGTGCATAATTGACTTCATAGTGC
>DHEX01000017.1:299-454 GCA_002400085.1 Clostridiaceae bacterium UBA4839
TATACTATAATTAATTGTTTATAGAAAGAAGGTGGCCAAATGCTTACTGAAGAACGTTTTTCTATTATTCTGCATGTACTACAGGATAAGCACTCTGTTACTGTACAGCAACTATGCGACATTCTCGGCGCCAGTGAGTCAACGGTTCGCCGTGA
>DHEX01000017.1:534-1465 GCA_002400085.1 Clostridiaceae bacterium UBA4839
GGATTTTGTTTACATTGATGCGGGTAGTACCACTCTGCAGCTTGTTAAATGTCTTTCCGGCAGCGCACTGCACGCCGCTTATGTGACCAACGGCATTGCTCATGCACGCATCCTGGCACAAAAGGGATGTCAGGTGTATGTACTTNNCCGGGCAAGTACGGCCCAGCACAGAGGCAATTGTGGGGGCGGGTGCCATGGCAAACCTGCAGCGCTATCATTTTACGAAGGCTTTTATGGGCGCAAACGGCGTAACTTTGGGGGATGGTTTCACCACTCCGGATGTGGAGGAAGCTGAGCTGAAAAATACTGCGCTGAACCGTGCAATGGAAACTTGGTTTCTTATAGATGACTCCAAATTTGACAAAGTTTATGCCGCTGTTATTTGTCCTCTCACAGAGGGTTCCATTTTTACAAACCACCTTCCAAATGAAAAATATCGCCAATATACTTTGGTAAAAGAGAGTGACGTAAAATGATTTATACGGTGACTTTTAACCCCGCTATCGATTATGTGGTTCATCTGGAAAATTACTTGCAACCGGGAAAAATTAACCGCTGCACCGACGAAACCTACCAGTTTGGCGGAAAAGGTATCAACGTAGCCGTGATGCTGCGGAATCTGGGTTATGATGCCATTGCGCTGGGCTTTATCGCCGGGGAAACCGGGAGCTGGCTGCAAAATGAACTGTACAATATGGGTCTTTTAACGAATTTTATCCGCCTTCCTTCTGGTATGACGCGTATCAACGTAAAAGTGAAAGGCAATGAAGAAACTGAAATTAACGGCAGCGGTCCGGTCATTTTGCCGGCGGATATGGAGCGGCTTTATACCCAGCTGGATGTACTGAAAAGCGGTGATATATTGGTATTAGCGGGCAACATCCCTGCCTGCCTTGCAAGCGATACCTATGAAAAAATTATGAGGAGACTT
>DHEX01000017.1:1536-2697 GCA_002400085.1 Clostridiaceae bacterium UBA4839
GCACGTGGTGCACGCAATGTGCTGGTAAGCATGGCAAAAGACGGCGCACTGTTACTGGATGAAACCGGGAAGACCCACCGAATGGCAGCACCGAGCGGTAAAGTGCGTAATAGCGTGGGTGCAGGCGATAGCATGGTAGCCGGCTTCTTGGCCGGCTGGTTGCAAACTGGCAGCTATGAGAAAGCACTTCGTTTAGGCACCGCCGCCGGCAGTGCCACCGCCTGTTCCTTAGGGTTGGCAAGTAAAAAAGAAATTGACGCGATGCTTGCAAAAATGTAGTTTTTTCTGTTTATTCTTTTTGCAAAATTGTTTGCGAAAATTATAAAATTAAATACAAGGGGAGGAGTTAATCATGCGTATTACAGATCTTCTTAGTACTGAGTCCATTGCGCTGGATTTTCCCGTTGAAAATCAGACGCAGGTCATTGACAAGTTGATTTCGTTGCAGGTTACCCACGGTAACATCACGGACGTGGCAGCCTACAAAAAAGCCATCTATGCCCGCGAGGCCGAAGCTTCCACTTATGCGGACTGTGGCATTACGGTGCCCCACGCAAAATGCAATTGTGTGACAAAGCCGAGCCTTGC
Source organism: Clostridiaceae bacterium UBA4839 (assembly GCA_002400085.1). Lineage (GTDB taxonomy): Bacteria > Bacillota > Clostridia > Clostridiales > Caloramatoraceae > UBA4839. The sequence goes on from DHEX01000017.1 coordinate 2,125, forward strand.
GGTTCTGCGTCCAAAAACGCCGGTGCAGTATAACCCAAATGACGCAGAAAAAAGCAGCTTGTTCTTTATGATTGCTGTGCCAAACGACAACGACCTGCATGTGCATTTGCTGGCACGCATGATGCAGATGCTGATGAATAAAGACTTCGTAGCAAAACTGCACACTGCCAAAACTCCAAAAGAGTTTCTCTCTGTAATTGATGCGCAGGAAGAGGCACAGTTTGGTGACGAAAGTATCATGAAAGAGGACACCAGCGTCTCTACTGGCTACCGTGTACTGGCAGTCACAGCCTGCCCCACCGGCATTGCCCATACCTACATGGCGGCAGAGGCGCTCGACAAAGCCGGCAAAAAACTCGGCATTTCCTGTAAGGTAGAAACAGACGGCGCCGGTGGTACAAAGAATGTGCTTACCAACGCCGAGATTGCCGCATGTGATGGTATTGTTATTGCGGCGGACAAAAATGTGGAAACTGCTCGCTTTGATGGCAAGCCCGTCATTTTTGCCCAAGTGGATGATGGCATTCATAAGCCGGAGGAACTGCTGCAGAAGATTGAAAGCGGCAATGTACC
>DHEX01000017.1:2821-15708 GCA_002400085.1 Clostridiaceae bacterium UBA4839
GCGGCATTTAACTATATGCTGCCTATTCTCTCCGCGTTCATCGCTATGTCCATCGCGGATCGCCCTGGTTTAGCAGTTGGTTTTGCTGGTGGTATACTGGCTATGACCGGCACTAACTTTTTGGGACTTGCCAGTGGCGATGCCACAGGCATTTCCGGTGGCTTTTTAGCGGCACTGCTCTCTGGCTTTGTGGCAGGTTACCTAGTAAAGTTTCTGGAAAAAATCACCGAAAAGATGCCAAAGAGTATGGATGGTATTCGTCCAATGCTCATTTATCCGCTGGGCGGTCTCTTGTGTATCGGCATAGTGATGTGTGCTATCAATCCGCTGATGGGTCTCATTAATTCTGGCATTTCCGCTTGGCTGAACTCAATGGGAGGCGTTTCCAAAGTACTGCTGGGCGCTATTTTAGGCGGCATGATGAGTGTGGATATGGGCGGCCCTGTTAACAAAGCAGCCTACGTGTTCGGCACGGCAGCTTTGGCCAGTGGCAGCTTTGACGTGATGGCAGCGGTTATGGTTGGCGGCATGGTTCCGCCCCTGGCGATTGCACTCTCTACCACTTTTTTCCCAAAGAAGTGGACACCCAGCGAACGCCGGGATGGCATTGTCAACTATGTAATGGGTCTGTGCTTCATTTCTGAGGGTGCCATTCCTTACGCTGCAGCTGATCCGCTGCGTGTATTGCCAAGCTGTATTGTCGGTTCCGCTGTTTCTGGTGCACTCTCTATGCTTTTTGGCTGCACACTGCGTGCTCCGCATGGCGGTATCTTCGTGTTCCCAGTNNATAACTGTATTTTTGAAAACTACAATCAGATAAAAACCGGAAAGCCCTTTTAAGCAGGGCCTTCCGGTTTTTAAAACTCTGCAGGCTGTTGCCAGTGCAGGGCAGGTGGCTCATTTGTGGGCGACAGACAGGTATGACCAGTATAAACGAAATAGGCGAAGTTGAACTGCCGGTGGCCGTTCAACTTCAGAATTCCGAAAAGATCACGGATGATCCGTTCCCGCCAGCCGATAACTTCGAATGGCTTTCCAACCCATACCATGAAATCTTCATACAACAAAATGTTTTGCAAAGTTTGACAAAAAAGTTATTCGAAAAATGCGCTTATTAAAGCATTCCTGGTCATGTTGCCTTAAATTTAAAATTATTAAATGCCAAAAACCCGACAGTTAAATAATTATTTTATATTGACATATAATCCCGCTTTCGACACTTGAGAAAAATTAAGAGAAGGGAACCCGAGTAAACAACGGATTTTCTTCTTTTTTTTGTCTTAAAAAGATGTTGTATGGAAACCCTATCTGGAAATATTTTTGATTTTTTTAACTCATTTAATTTTACAACTCACTATTACTGGTTTTCCAGCAATTAACACTAGTATAATAACTGCCACAATGGCTGCAAGCTATTAGTATTGAGCTAATACTATAAACAATATACTATTGTAAATAGGGGGCTGGATGATGATGTTAACAAAGCGTCAAAAGGATATTTTAATTTATCTATGTTCTAAAAGAGAATATATAACAATTAAACAACTAGCGATGAAATTTAATGTTAGTAATAGAACAATACAAAATGATCTTGCTTTTACTGATTCATTTTTATCAAACTCAAAAGTAATTATTGATAGAAAGTCCAATAAAGGCATAAAAGTTATTGCTAATGAGTCTGAAATTTTTAATTTGTGCCAGGAATTAAAATCATTAAAATATAGAACTTTAGATAATTATGAACGTTTATCAATTATTTCATTATTGTTGTTATGCAATCCTATTAATACTTTTGAACAACTGTCTAATGCTTGTGGCGTAAGCAGACAAACCATTATTAATTCTTTTCAGCAAGTTGAGGATAACTTTATTAAGGAAGGAATTAAAATTCATAAGATAAGGGGAACGGGTATTAAAATTACTGGAGATGAGATAAGGATACGCAAATACTTTGAAAGTAAGCTATCAAAATCAATTCAAGATGAAGTAATTTTGAGTGTTGTTGTAAGAAATTCAAAACTAATGGAATTTGATAAAATAGCGAATGAAATAATTGAATCGGTTGAAAATGAACTTAATGTTCAATTTATCGAATTTATGAAAATAAAATTACTGTTGGACTATTCATTATATAGAATAGGCAATGGTTGTGCTTTACCAGCAGATAAATGCACGAATATAAAAGAAATTAAGGATTATAAGGGATATGAGTCTATAATTAGTGCACTAAGTAATTTTGAGTATTCAATAAGTGATAAACTTTACTTTTGCAGCTTGTTTATGAATGCAAAAATATCCGATCAGTATTCGGATAATTTAAAAACTTACAGAGATAGCATTGATGAAGCAAGGATGATTTCAGAATATTTGTTTAATAAGTTGCAGGCTATTCAACCCCTAGCTATAGATAGTAAAGAACACTTCATTCATGGACTGACGCTTCACCTGAGAGTTGCAATATACCGTATAAGAAATAAAATACCAATTCATAATGAATTTTTGACTCAGATAAAAATCAGTATGCCGCTTATATATGAATTTACTAAAAAGGAATTATTAAAGTGTGAGAAGGAATTTGATATAGCATTCGATGAAAATGAAATTGCATTTATTGCAATGTACATTGGTTCAGCATATGAAAATAGCTTTAAAACCGAATCAAGACTAGCAGTACTTCTGGTTTGCTCATTTGGTATAGCCACCTCTTCTATTTTGAAAACAAAAATTTTACAAGCCATACCTGAATGCAACATTATTGGGCCAATGTCAGAGAGGGATGCAGATGATTATCTGAGTAAAAATGAAGTAAACTTGATTATTTCCACAAATGAGTATCAGGCAAAAGACATTCCAATAATTACAGTTAATCCATTATTATTCCCCGAAGATATTGATTACATTAAGAGTCGTTTATTTCAGCTTTCCTATTCAGCGATGTGCACTCATTTTATCAAATCTTGTGCAAATTTTGAAAATGAGAAAGGGGAACCAACATATGTCAAAGATTATGTAGCAAAGGAAAACATTCAAATTGTTGATACTTGCAAAACTTGGGCCGATGCAATTAAATTAACAGCAAAGCCCTTGCTTGACAAAGGTAAGATAGAACAAAGATATGCTAGTCGAATGATAGAGGCTGTAGAACAATTTGGAACTTATATGGTTTTTGTGCCTGAAACAGCATTTATTCATGCTGGAATAGAAGATGGTATTAATGAAAATTGTGCTGCAATATTAGTATTGAGGAATCCAATTATATTTGGCAATAAGAACAGTAAGATAGTAAGAAATCTTGTTGTTCTTGGAATCAAGAACAAAGATGAGGATTCTTTGCTAAGATTGATATACATTTTTGAAAATAAGTTAAATTTATCAAGCTTGGCATCTAAAAAAATAACAATAGATGCAATATACAATATGCATGATTAGAGGGATAGGATGAAAGAATTAATTAGTTCTGCAAATATCAAAGTAAAAGTAAGCGTAAAAGATTGGAAAGAAGCAATAGAGGTATCAGGCAGTTTATTGCTAAGGAGTAAAAAGATAAGAAGAAAATATATTGATGATATGATTAAAGCTGTTATTGATATGGGCCCATATATGGTTCTAGCACCCGGGTTTGCGTTGGCTCATGCCAAGCCATCACCAGACGTGCTGGAAAATGGGTTGTCCCTTATTACATTGGAGACTCCGGTAAATTTCGGTTCAAAAAATGACCCTGTAAAAGTAATTTTGTGTATGGCATGCACTGACAATACTTCACATATAAGTGTTTTAAGGGCAGTAGCTGAAAAATTGATGACAGATGGAATGATCGATAGAATTGCTTCCTGTAAAAGTGTGCAGGGAGTTTATTCACTAATAAATGAGTAGGGCTTTAGACATTTAAAAGTAATATGACAAATTAGAAAGGAGGTTTGAGGATGGGTGTACCAAAAATTCAAACAGTTTGCGGATTTGGATGTGGGTCTTCGTTAATGCTAAGGATGAATATTGAGAGCATACTTAAAAAACACAACTTAAAAGCCGAAGTATTTTGCGGAGATGTCGGTACTTGTTGTTCAAATCAATGTGATGTTATTTTTATTTCAAAACAACTATCTGAAAGGATTTCAGACAGAGCAAAAGTTCCTGTAATTAGTATTGATGATTTTATGAATAATGTTGAGATTGAAGGAAAAGTTTTAGAGTATTTCAATAATCTAAAAAAATAAGGGGGGAGTAATTAATGGCAGTGCTAAATTTTATAACTCATGAAATATTCGGCCAGGGTGCTATATTCCTTGCGTTAATCGCTCTTGTAGGTTTATTGCTGCAAAAGAAACCTTTTACTGAAGTTATTCGTGGAACAATGATGACTGCGATTGGATTTTTTGTTTTATCCACTGGTACTGGCTTAGTCACTAGCAAGTCGATTGATGGGCTGGCAAAAGCATTTAATACAATAATGCCGCAAGCAAAGGCTACGACGACTTCAGTAGATATCGGAGCACAATATGGTACACAAATCGGTATTGTAATGATAGTTGCATTTATGATTAACATCTTGGTTGCACGTTATACTAAATGGAAATCTGTATTCTTAACAGGGCATATGTTATACTGGTTTCCGTTTGTATTCATTGCGGCAGGTGTTGATGCAGGCTTAACCGGAACTAAATTAATCGTAGTTGCAACAATATTTACAGCTACATATATGATTGTTGCTCCAAATTTAATGCGCCCATTTGTTAAAGAGGTTACAGGTGACGATACATTTACTATTGGTCATCCAACAACAGTATTGTCTGTAATATCCGGACTTCTTGGCAAAGCATTCGGTGATAAATCAAAGTCTACTGAGGATTTGAAATTTCCTAAATCACTAGGCTTCTTAAAGGAAGTATCAATTACTGGTTCAATTGTTATTTGCATTACTTATATTGTTATGGCAATAATTTTAACTACTAATGGTTATAACCCAGGTAAAGTTTGGGGCTATGCTGGCGGGAATACTGGGATATTTACTTATATATTTACACATTCTATATATTTTGGTGTTGGTGTTACAGTCCTGTTACTTGGTGTTCGTATGTTGATCTCAGAAATTGTTCCGGCATTTAAAGGAATATCTGATAAGCTTGTTCCTGGTGCTATTCCTGCACTTGATTGCCCGGTTATATTTGGTTATGCTCCAAATGCTTTAATACTTGGATTTATTGTATCTATGATTACTTCTACTATCACAATTATTCTAACTGCAGGTATGTTCCCATCAGTTGTTATTCCGCTGACATTTACTTGTTTCTTTGAAGTAGGATGTGCTTCCATTATTGGTAATGCAACTGGCGGAATTAGAGGCTGCGTTATTGGTGCAGCTGTTTCCGGTGTCATAATGGTATTCCTGGTTGGATTTGGTGCTTATTTCTTCAACAATACTATTCAGTCATGGATGCTGGTATATGGCGGGAATGACTTCTCATTATGGGGAATAATCGAAGGTGCAATTGCTAGACTGATAAAATAAAGAATAATTATCATTTAAGAGAAAGCATTTTATTTTGGGATGCTTTCTCTTTTAAAATATTTTTTGGAGGAACAGGAAATGAATTTTGATTATATTGATAGAGTTTTAGAATTGATAAAGATTGTTCAAGTTGAAGAAAAAGAAAGTATGGAAAAATGTGTTGAACTTTTGACAAAAACAATTTTAAACAAGAAATCTATTTATACTTTTGGTGCAAGTCATGCAGGTATATTAAGTGAGGAAATGTATTATAGAGCCGGCGGTCTCATGATGATGAACCCAATATTTGGCAGAGAAATTATGCTTGACACAGCTCCTATAACTGTAACGAGCAAGATGGAAAGATGTGTTGGGTATGGAACAATACTGGCAAGTAAAGTCCATTTTGAAGAAGACGATGTGCTGATAATTCATTCTGTTTCAGGCAGGAATCCAGTTTCTATTGAAATGGCCATTGCTGCAAAAGAAAAAGGAGTAAAAATAATCGGATTGACAAATCTTAAATATTCAAAGTCTGTTTCATCGAGGCATCCATCCGGAAAGAATCTATATGAATTTTGTGATATAGTTCTTGATAATCATGGCGATGTAGGCGATGGGTGTGTCAGCTTGGAAGGACTGGAGCAAAAAGTAGGTCCTACCTCTACTGTTATTGGGGCTACAATTTTAAACTCAATTATAGCGGCTACAGCTCAAAATTTGATTAAGAAAGGCATGAAAAATCCTCCAATATTTTATAGCGCTAATATTGATGGAGGAGATGAGTTGAACCAAAAATTATATGAAGAATATAAGAATTCAATTCATTATAAATTTAAATGAGCCAACTATTAATTTCAAATATTAAAGATATTAGAAGGGTAACCTAATAGCTTAACTGCCCTTTAGAAAAAACATAGACTGATATAGGAGGGTTTACAAATTGTGAAACATCAATACATTTTAACAGAGGCAAAAAAGTGTTTCATTTTAACTTGCATTTAGCGGGTGGACAGCGAATAATTATTTTATATTGACATATAATAAATACCGTGTTAGTATAATAAAAATGCCTTTAAACTGATACGAGATATCGGGAAGGTGCGGAATAGTATATTATACTAATAAGTAAACTGCGCCTTCCTTTATCGGAAGGCTTTTTTATTGGGAAGTGTTTTATTTAAAAAATGTGTTTAATAAAATTCTAACTTTAATTTAGACTGAGAGCTAAAAAGGAGGAGTAATATGTTAAAAGGAAGACATTTAATTGACCCGATGGATTTTACAAAGGAGGAACTAAATGAGATTTTTGATTATGCTGAGCTTATAATTAAAAATCCGGAAAAATATTCTCATACTTGTGACGGTAAAATTCTTGCAACACTTTTTTATGAACCAAGTACGAGAACAAGATTTAGTTTTGAAGCAGCAATGCTTAGACTTGGTGGAAGAGTAATTGGATTTTCAGAACCAAATTCAAGCTCTGTAGCCAAGGGAGAAAGCATAGCAGATACAATAAGAACAGTTTCCTGTTATGCAGATATAGCGGTAATGAGGCATCCTAAAGAAGGTGCCCCTCAAGTTGCTTCTACTTATTCCAGTATTCCTGTCATAAATGCTGGAGATGGCGGACATGTTCATCCAACTCAAACACTTACTGATTTGCTTACAATTAAGTCACGTTTTAATAGATTATCAAATCTTAAAGTTGGTTTCTGCGGAGATTTAAAATTTGGCAGAACAGTTCATTCATTAATAAAAGCCCTTTCAAGATATGAAAATAATTCATTTATACTTATATCCCCAAAAGAACTTAAGATTCCTGATTACATTAGGGATGAAGTTTTAAATAAGAATAATATAGAATATAGGGAAGTTGAAAAAATCGAGGATGTTATGGGAGAGCTTGACATACTCTATATGACGAGGGTTCAAAGAGAAAGATTCTTTAATGAAGAAGAATATTTAAGGCTTAAAGACAGCTACATTATAGATGGGGAAAAAATGAAAAAAGCTAAGGATGATATGATTGTTATGCATCCTCTTCCAAGAGTGAATGAAATTTCATATGAAGTAGATGAGGATAAAAGAGCTTATTATTTTAAGCAGGCTAAGTATGGAATGTTTGTAAGAATGGCACTTATATCAAAATTATTGGGGGTGGATGAATAATGTTAACTATAAATAGCATTAAAAATGGAATCGTAATAGACCATATAAAAGCTGGATACGGAATGAAAATATTCGAGTATCTTGGACTTGATAAAGCTGATTATACAGTAGCACTTATAATGAATGCTCCAAGTGAAAAGATTGGAAGGAAGGACATAATTAAAATTGAAAATGCAATAGATATTGATTATACAGCTTTAGGGCTTATAGAGCCTAATGCAACAATAAATATAATTGAAAATGAAAAAATTAAAGAAAAGATCAATTTAAAGCTGCCTGAAAGGGTTGAAAATATAATAAAGTGCAAAAACCCAAGATGCGTAACTTCAATAGAAAATTATATACCTCATGTTTTTTATCTTGTAGATGAAGAAAAAGGTGAATACAGGTGTAAATATTGTGATGAAATATATAAGGTACATGATAAATAATATCTGCTAACTTTAAGGGGGTACAAAATGATTATAGATGAGCTTTACTATAATGTTAAAGAAAAGGGAAATGTGTGCGTAGGGCTTGACACTTCTTATGATTATGTTCCAGAACAAATAAAAAATAAATATACAAATCCAGGTGAAGCAGTACTTGAATTTAACAAAAAAATAATTGATGCTGTGGCAGATTCAGCAGCATGTTTTAAAGTACAAATAGCTTATTATGAAGCTCTTGGAATTGATGGAATGATTGCTTACAAAAATACGTTAAAATATATAAAAGAAAAAGGCTGTCTTGTTATATCTGATATAAAAAGAGGGGATATAGCAGATACAGCTAAGATGTATGCCAAAGCTCACTTTGAAGGAGATTTTGAAACGGATTTTATAACACTCAGCCCTTATATGGGGATGGATAGTATAGATCCATATTTAAAGTATATTGAAGAGGGAAGAAAAGGAGTATTCATACTGGTTAGAACATCAAATAAAGGATACTATGATTTTCAAGAAATAAAAGATGCAAATGGGACTTCCTTGTTTTATAAAGTAGGGGATAAAGTAAATGAGCTTTCAAATAAATATATAGGTAAGTGCTGCTACAGCTCAATTGGTGCTGTAGTTGGATGCACCCATAGAGAAGAATCAAAGCTGATTCGTGAAAGATATAAGAATATGTTTTTCTTAATTCCAGGCTACGGTGCTCAAGGCGGAGGAGGCCTTGATGCAGCTTCATATTTAAAGGATGGAAATGGCGGGGTTGTAAACTCTTCAAGAGGAATCCTTTTAGCATATAAAAAATATGAAGATGGCAGCAGAAACTTTGATGAATATGCAAGAAAAGAAGTTTTAAGAATGAGGGAGGATATAGAAAATGCAGCAGGTATATGTAGAGGGTAAAATAGTTATAAATAAACAAATTGAAAAAAATATATATATGATTTCAGTTGAAGGAAAATTTGAAGCAAAACCTGGACAGTTTTATATGATAAGAGCTTGGGATAAGGAGCCCTTTTTATCAAGGCCAATAAGCGTGTATGATTTAGATGATGAAAAGATTAGTTTTGTATATGAGGTAAGAGGCAAGGGAACAGAAATTTTGAGCAAAAAAAACTGCGGGGATGCTATTAAGCTTATGGGACCATGTGGCAACGGGTTTGACGTTGATAAAATAAAAGGGAAAATAGCAGTGGTTACAGGGGGAATAGGAATTGCACCTATGCTTTATACTATAAAAAGCATTAAAGATTCAAAAATAGATATTTTTGCAGGATTCAGAGAAAAAAGTTATATTACAAATGAAATGAAAAAGTATGCTGACAATGTTTATATAACTACCGATAATGGAAGCGAAGGATATAAGGGAAATGTTGCAGAAATATTTAATCCAATAGAATATAATGCAGTTTTATGCTGTGGACCAACTGTTATGATGAAAAAAGTTTCTAATATGTGCTTAAACTCAGGTACAGCGTGCCTAATATCCATGGAAGAAAAAATGGCATGCGGAGTAGGAGCTTGTCTTGGATGTGCATGTAATACAAGTGATGGAAAAAAACGTGTATGTAAGGATGGACCTGTATTTTGGGGGAGAGAAGTGATCTTGAGTGCTTGATGTTAATATATGCGGGATAAATTTCAAAAACCCTGTAATAGGCGCATCTGGTACCTTTGGATTTGGAGAAGAATATAATGAGTTTTATAATGTGTCAATGCTTGGAGGAATTTGTACAAAGGGACTTACTTTAAATAAAAAGGAAGGAAATAATGGTACTAGAATTTTTGAAACACCATCAGGTTTAATGAACAGCATAGGGCTTCAAAATCCTGGCATTGATGAATTTATAAATAATGTACTTCCTAATATGAGAAGATTTGATACGGTAATAATAGCAAATCTTGGCGGAGGAAGTTTAGAAGATTACATTCAGGGAGCGGAAAAGCTTTCTAAAACCAGCATAGATATGATTGAGCTTAATATATCCTGCCCCAATGTTAAAAATGGCGGTATGGCTTTTGGGATTAAAAGTGAAGTGGCATTTAACGTAGTAAAAGAAGTGAAAAAGGTGTGCAAAAAGCCTCTTATGGTTAAGCTTTCACCTAATGCAGAGGATATTGTGGACATGGCTTTAAAATGTGAAGAGGCTGGAGCAGATTGCCTTTCCCTTGTAAATACATTTAAGGCTATGGCAATAGATATAAAAAGAAAAGCACCGGTTTTTCAAAATATTACTGCAGGACTTTCAGGCCCTTGCATAAAACCTATAGCTTTAAGAATGGTTTACGAGGTTTGCAAATCTGTCCACATTCCTGTAATTGGAATGGGAGGGATAGACACTTATGAGGATGCATTGGAGTTTATTATGGCAGGAGCCTATGCAGTTCAAGTAGGAAGTTCAAACTTTAAAAACCCATATACCTGCAAAGAAATAGTGGAGGGGTTACAAGCTTATATGGAAAGAGAAGGTCTTAATGATTTAAGCGAGATAAGGGGAATAATATAGACATTCAACCATACTTGTTATAAAAATATATAGAAATAGCGGGATTTCTAATTTTGAAGTGTGTAAATTAAGGAGGCATTGAAATGGTAATAGATATTTTAAAAGAAACAGGGGCATTATTAGAGGGACACTTTTTACTGTCATCAGGAAAGCACAGTGGTCACTATGTTCAGTGTGCAAAGCTTTTGCAATACCCAGATAAAGCTAATGAAGTTTTAAGTGTTACGGCTGAAAAAATAAAAGATATTGACTTTGATGTAATTGTAGGGCCTGCAATGGGAGGAATAATAGTAGCTTATGAGCTTGGAAGGCAGCTTAATAAAAAAGCAATTTTTACTGAAAGAGTAAATGGTGAAATGATGCTTAGGAGGGGCTTTGAAATAAAACCCGGTCAAAAGGTAATTATATCTGAGGACGTAGTTACAACAGGCAAATCCTCAAAAGAAACCATTGATGTAGTCAAAAGCTTTGGCGGAGAAGTGGTAGCAGTTGCATGTATTGCTGATAGAAGCACTGGGGATATAGGATATCCAATTTATAGCGCAATAAAACTTCAAATAGAAACTTATGACAGTGATGAATGCCCATTGTGTAAGCAGGGAATTCCCTTTGTAAAACCAGGAAGCAGAGTTTAATGAAAAAACTTTTAATATATTTTAAGTGGATTAAAATAACTGTAGATTTAAGAACCACTATCTTATAATATATAATGATAGTGGTTCTTTATTTGGTTATTATTTTGTGCAAGAATTATATTAGGAGTTGAATTTATGTTTTATGATTTAAAATTAAATGATACAAAGCCAGTTTACCTTCAAATAAAAGATTATATTAAATCTATGATTTTAAGTGGAATGCTTCAAAAGGATATAAAACTTCCATCTACAAGGGAATTATCTTCAATTTTAAATGTTAGCAGGAATACAGTAATTGAGGCATATAAGTACCTTGAAGATGAAGGATTTGTATATACTGTAAGGGGACGTGGGTTTTATGTATCAAATGTAGAAATCAATAGACAGGATGAATGGAACTTCAATTGGAGCAGTGAATTTAATAGCTATGCAAAACTTTCAGAGGAACTTGACATAGTAAAAAGTGAACCTGTATGGAAAAGGGGTATGATTTCCTTTAAAAGCATAGCACCAGATAATAGTTATTTTGATGTAGAAGAGGTTAAAAAAGCTTTTTTAAACAGGATGGCCCTTGAAGGTGATAAGCTTTTAAATTATGGATATGCCAAAGGGTATAAACCTCTAATTGAATACCTTATGAAGTATATGGAAGGTAAGGGTGTAGCTAAAGAAGGCAAGGACATTCTTATTACAAATGGATTTACTGAGGCATTTGATATTTTACTTTCATCACTTACTAACTCTGGTGATAAGATAATTTGTGAAAATCCTACACACAATACTGCCATTAAAATAATGAAGCTTCATGGGCTTAATATTGAGGGAGTAGAATTAGATGATGATGGAATAAATCTAGAAAAGCTTAAAAATAAAATAACTAAAGATACTAAACTTGCATACTTAATTCCTTCTTATCATAATCCCACTGGAATAATAATGCCTCCAGAAAAAAGGATTGAGGTCTTTAATATTTTTAAGGAGTATAATGTCCCTATTATTGAGGATGGATTTAATGAAGAGTTAAGATATTCAGGATCTCATGTTGCGCCTATAGCAGCACTTTGTGGGAAAGGCAATGGTGTTATTTATATTGGCAGTTTTTCTAAAGTTCTATTTCCAGGGCTTAGAATTGGATGGATTATGGCTGATAAAGATCTTATTTCGGTTCTTGAAAGTGTTAAAAGAAGCAGAAATATCCATACATCTTTTATAGATCAGGCTATTTTATTTGAATACTTAAATGGAGGTAATTTTGAAAAATATATAAAAAGAGTAAGAAAAATTTATAAAGAAAAATATGAATGTGCAGTTAAATGTGCTAAAAAATATATACCTAATAAGAAAATATTAGGAGAGGGCGGACTTCATATTTTCTTGGAGTTAAGCGATGAAATTGATACAAGGGATGTTCTTTCAGAGTGTATGAAAAAAGGAGTAATATTCATGCCAGGTGATATTTTTTACACAGATGGCAGGGGTAAAAATACTCTCCGCCTTGGCTTTTCAAGGAATAGCATTGAAGATATTGAAAAAGGTTTTAAAATAATTGGGAATGTAGTAAAGAATATGAATATGGAGGTAACAAAATGAAAGTTGGAGTTTTAATGGGAGGAATGTCCTCAGAAAGAGAAGTTTCATTAAATACAGGTAAGGAAAT
>DHEX01000125.1:0-2306 GCA_002400085.1 Clostridiaceae bacterium UBA4839
AAACTGGGAAAATTATGCCTGCAATTGGTTCTACTGTTAAAACTCCTGATGGTGAGGGAGAAGTCATGGAAAATAACATGATAAAAGAAAGTGTAAAAGTAAAAGTTAATACAAAAAATGATGAATTTGAATTAATGTCTTATTCTATTCATGATGTAGAGCTAATATCTGGTAAATATGAGTATTCCGAGGATTCTGAGGATGAAACTGAAGATATAAAAATTGAGGCTGATGATGAAGAGGATTCTAAGGAAATGGAGAACCTTTTAGAAGAAGAAAAAAGCAACAGTAAACCGTCCACAGATGAGTAGCAGCCATTATTCACCGCTGTAGGGGACGGTCTTGATCGTCCCTCTGGGGAATGCACATAATCGTGGGGGCGGAACGGTCAAGACCGCTCCCTACTATTTTATTTTAATCCTAAGAACATTTAAATGCTTATTCTATATATTTTTCTCTACCTCTAATTCGCAATTTAAAATCATCAATGAACAAATTAGAGGNNAGAGAAAAATCCTCTTTAATTATCCTCATTATCATGTTAAAATATGATTTGGGACAAGTTAAAAAGGGGAGGTGGAAATCATGGCATATAAAATTACTGAATCTTGCATTAGCTGTGGAGCATGTGCTGCTGAGTGCCCAGTTAACGCAATAAGCCAGGGAGATACTACTTACGTAATAGATGCAAATACTTGCATTGATTGTGGAAATTGTGCAAATGTTTGTCCAGTTGGAGCTCCAACTCAAGAATAATGTACTAAAGAATAATCTACTAAAAAAGGCCTAAGGGCCTTTTTTATTTGCTCAAAAATAAAAAAATAATAATTCCATAAAATATAATAAACTGATATAATATATACATACCCTACTATGGTATATGATTTGGGAGTGATAATGTGAAAAAAGTATTATTAATTTTTATAGCAGCTCTATTGATATTTTCATCCTCTTGTAAACAATCATCAAGCACTGATGTTGATTCAAAAGAGGAAGTTAAAACTGAACAAGAGGGAGAAAAAAGTCCTGCTATTGATTTTGAGCTTGACAAATTAAGTGGCGAAAAAGTAAAGCTTTCAGATTTAAAGGGAAAATATGTAGTATTAAATTTTTTCACTGTTGATTGTCCTTATTGTGTTAGGGAAATGCCTTATTTTATTAAGGCTTCTAAGGATTATAAGGATAAGGGCATTGAAATACTATTTATTGACAGCGGCAACAGCCCTACGGATGTAAAATCCTTTGTAGAGGAGAGCAAGCTAAATATAGATCCTGCTTTAGATACAAATGGGGAGGTGTTTTATAAGTATTCCCTAAGAGGTGTACCCACAACAATCTTTATTGATAAGGATGGGAATATTATAGATACACATGTAGGGCTAATGAAAGAAGAGGATTTAAAAGCTGCCCTTGATAAGCTTAAATCATAATATAGGAAAAATGCATCCCTTTAAAGATATTTATATTAATGGATTTTCTGTAGGGGCGAACATTGTTCGCCCCTTTTCATGCCCGCACCTTTTCGCATATAAGTGCATTTCAGGCAGACATCATATATAGCGCACTGGCGAACAATGTTCGCCCCTACGATGCGATAGATAATTTGTGCTTATAGAAACATCTATATATTAAATTTGATTCACGTTTTTTTACTGATAAGTCATATTATAAAAATAATAGCTGCCTAAGGAAAAATTTAAAAAAATATTGACAATAAAATAATAATGAGCTTAAATAAATAATGTTCATTAAACTTTCAAGCTAAAGCTTACTATCGAAACTGTAGTGGGGGACTTTGCCCGCCGCATCTGAAAATAGATAAATAAAAAAGGGGGAGCGATGTGTATGGAAAAAATTTTTGAACCAATTTTTAGTATTTTCTATTTGATATCGGTACTTTATATGTCAATAAAAATGATTTCAGCAGGAAAAAGCAGCAAAATAAAAAGGCTGTTTGGATACATGGGATTTATATTAGGCTCTGGAGATTCATTTCATCTTATACCAAGAATATATGCTCTATTAACTACAGGGTTTGAGGCAAATGCAGCAGCCCTTGGGATTGGAAAGCTTATTACATCCATTACAATGACCATATTTTATTTAATACTTCTTAGGATATGGGAAGTAAGGTATGATATAAAAGGAGATACTGGTATTAGGGTGTTTGCAGGAGCATTAGCAGCATCAAGAATAATATTATGTTTAATGCCTCAAAATCAGTGGACACTGTACAATGCACCTGTAAGCTGGGGAATTTACAGGAATATACCTTTTACAATTCTTGGAGTTTTAATTGTTTTCTT
>DHEX01000125.1:2380-3639 GCA_002400085.1 Clostridiaceae bacterium UBA4839
TATATTGGATATAAAGAGGTAATATAATTAAGAGGCATTGCCTCTTTTTTTTGTCTATAATATAATTGATTCAAATAGCATGGCATAAGTGCCAGGCACGTGGCATGAATGTTGTAGGGAGCGGTCTTGACCGTTCCGTTGATGAATGGGCGGAACTGGGAGGGCAAAACAATACTTATTGTATGTTATCTGCCAGCGGTTTTGAAATGTCAAATGTCAAGAGGCTGGCACCAAAGGAGAAAAGTATGGAAGAAAGTTATATAAAAACAGGAGAGAGAATTGATGATTTACAGCTAAAGGGGCTTAAGATAATTCAAAACCCCAGCTGGTTTTGCTATGGTATAGATGCAGTTCTTTTAAGCAGCTTTGCTGACATAAGAAAAAACGAAAAAGTTGTGGACTTAGGGACAGGAACAGGAGTAATACCACTACTTTTATATGGAAAGTATTCACCAAGTAAAATAATTGGAGTTGAAATACAAAAAGACGTGGCGGACATGGCTGCCCGCAGTGTTAAACTTAACAAAATTGAAGATATAATATATATTAAGGAAGGGAATATAAAAGATTGCTATAATGAGCTTGGCAAGGGCTGCTTTGATGTTGTAGTTTCAAATCCGCCTTATAAAAAGGGGAAAACAGGGATAATAAATCCTAAGGATACAAAGGCTATATCAAGGCATGAAATTTTAATAAACCTTGATGAAATCCTTAATACAGTTAACTGTCTTTTAAAGCCAGGCGGAAGATTTTATATGATACATAGACCAGAGCGGCTTAAGGACATAATTTTAGGGTTTGAAAAAAATAAACTTACTCCTAAAAGGATAAGATTTGTTTATCCCAATATCCATAAGGCACCTAATATGCTTTTAATTGAAGCTTCAAAAATGGGGGGAGATTTTTTAAAATTTGAACCTCCTCTTTGTGTATATAATGATGATGGAAGCTACAGCGATGAAATAAATAAAATATATGGACTTTTAGGGGATGAGTAAAATGCCAGGGAAAATATATCTTGTTGCTACGCCTATTGGAAATTTAAGTGATATTACATTTAGAGCTATAGAAACTTTAAAGGAAGTAGATTTTATTGCGGCAGAGGATACAAGGCAAACTTTAAAGCTTCTTAATCATTTTAATATAAAAAAGCCACTTTTAAGCTATCATGAGCATAATAAAAAGGAAAGTGGGGAAAAAATAATAAATGAAGTATTAGAAGGGAAATCTGCAGCAGTAGTAACAGATGCAGGAACCCC
>DHEX01000066.1 GCA_002400085.1 Clostridiaceae bacterium UBA4839
TTATCTACCTCCTACTCGATTGTTGTTATTTTATTACCTTTAAATTATGCAATCTATATTGTATAATTGCCTTGGAGGGTATATATGATAAAGTTTGATAGAAAATATAATAGGATGTTTTTAAATGATGTAAGGGAAGCAGTGGAATTCTATGGTATGATAAAAAATGGAGATAGGGTTGCTGTAGGCTTATCGGGCGGAAAAGACAGCATTGCACTTTTATTTATGCTTAAACTTTTAAAGGAATATTCCTATTTAAAATTTGACTTGTGCGGTATTAATATTGATCTTGGATTTAATAATGATATGAAACCTCTTGTTGATTTTTGCTCCCAAAACGATATAGAGATTATTATTGAAAAAACTGATATTGGCGATGTAGTATTTAAGGATAGAAAAGAAAAAAATCCCTGTTCGCTTTGCTCTAGATTAAGGAAGGGAGCTCTATATAGAGTTGCTAATAGGGAAGGATATAACACAGTTGCTCTTGGACATACTTCTGATGATGCTATAGAAACTTTTTTTATGAATATGCTGTGCGTTGGGAAGTTAGGTATATTCAGCCCCTGTGCTTATTACGAAGGAAAAGGCTTGAGAATAATAAGACCTATGGTTTATATTGATGAGGAAACGGTTAAAAAGGTTGTAAATATGGAAAATCTTCCTGTTATTGAAAGCGGATGCCCTGCAGATGGGAAAACTGTTAGACAGGAAATGAAAGATTTAACTTCTAAGCTTAGAACAAAATACCCGGACTTAAATAAAAAGATGATTACAGCTTTTGAAAATATAGATAATAGAAAAATGTGGAAGCAAAGGGGGCAGATCATGTTATGAATACAAATGAAAAGTTTGAAAAACTAAAACAAATATTAGAGGACATGGGAAGCGTTGCTGTAGCTTTTTCAGGAGGGGTTGACAGTACATTGCTGCTTAAAGCTGCTAAGGATACTTTAGGCAGTCGTGCTATTGCGGTAACTGCAGTTTCATATATATATCCTTCTTATGAAGCTGTAGATGCAGTTAATTTTGCAAATGAAATTGGAATTTATCATGTCAAGTTCAAATTTGATCCTTTAAAGGAAGTTGAGGGGTTTAAAAATAACCCATATGACAGATGTTACATATGTAAAAAGAATCTTTTCTCAAGGATAATTCACATTGCGGAAAATGAAGGAATAAAATATGCTGCTGATGGAACTAATGCAGATGATATATTAGATTATAGACCAGGCCTTAAGGCTGTAAATGAGCTTGGTATAAGAAGTCCTCTTCTTGAAGCAGGATTAAATAAGAATGAAATAAGGGAACTTTCAAAAACCATAGGACTTAATGTTTATAACAAGCCATCTATAGCTTGCCTTGCAAGTAGAATTTCTTATGGTGATGATATAGACAGAAAAAAGCTTTTAATGATAGATAATGCTGAATCCTATTTATTATCTATGGGATTTAAGAATGTAAGGGTTAGGTGCCATCAAAATCTTGCAAGAATTGAAGTACAAAGGGATGAATTATACAAGTTTTTTAAAATGGATTTTATTGATGAAATAGAAAAAGTTTTAAAGGACATTGGGTTTAAATATGTTTCTTTGGATTTGTCTGGCTATAGAACAGGCAGTATGAATTAGGCTTTTAAAATATTTTATTTGTTTTGATAGTTTACTTAAAATTATTAGCGATAGAAAAATATTGTAGAGGTGATTTACTGATTAACTTTAATTTAAGTTATTGGTGTATGGGAGGTTATTTTTATGAGCATATTATATTTTGACTGTTTTTCTGGCATTAGTGGAGATATGACAGTAGGTGCTCTTATTGATATAGGAGTTCCACAAGAATATATATTAAATAACTTATCCTTATTAAATATTAATGATGAATATGAAATAGAGATAAAAAAAGGTGTAAAAAGTGGAATACAGGGAACGGATTTTATTGTAAAGCTTAAAGAAGATGAAGAGGATCAGGAACATAAAGAAGATTTCCATCATCATCATGGAAGAAATCCTTATGATATAGAAAAAATAATAGATGATAGTGATTTAAATCAAAATATAAAAAATATATCTAAGGATATATTCAAATGTATAGCAGAAGCAGAGGCAAAGGTCCATGGGAAAGATGTATATGATGTTCATTTTCATGAGGTTGGGGCTGTGGATTCTATAATTGATATTGTAGGGACGGCTATTTGCATCGATTATTTAAAGCCTAAAAAAATTATATGTTCACCTGTAAATACAGGCAAAGGCTTTGTAAATTGCCAGCATGGCATTATTCCTGTTCCAGCTCCTGCAGTGGCTGAAATTTTAAGGGGTGTACCTGTTTATTGTGATGAAAGAGAATTTGAGCTTACCACTCCAACAGGTGCTGCAATAGTTAAAACCCTTTCAAGTGAATTTAGGGAATTAAATAAAATTACAATTAAAAAGGTTGGATATGGATGCGGAAAAAGGGATAGTGAGAAGCCTAATCTTTTAAGAGTGTATATGTGTGAAAATGAAGAAGGAGAATGTTCGCTTTTAGAGACCACCATAGATGATATGAATCCAGAAATTTATGGATATCTAATGGAAAAGCTTTTTGAAGCTGGTGCCGTAGATGTTTATTATTCTCCTGTATATATGAAGAAAAACAGGCCAGGAGTTGTAATAACAGTTATAGCACCTGAAAAGTATGAGAAAAAAATAAAAGAAATAATCTTTAGTGAAACTACAACTATTGGTATAAGAAAAATACAGATTGAAAGGGATACTCTTGAAAGGGAAGAAAGTACTATTTATACTGCTTATGGCAGTATCAGGTGTAAATTTGCAAAAAGAAATGGCAAGATCTGCAATATAAGTCCCGAATATGATGACATTAAAGATTGTGCAGTGAGATATAATAAACCACTAAAAGAAATTTACAATTATGCAATAGCTGAAATAATGAAAAATTACTTACACAGTCATTCATAATTTAGATTTAATTCACCGCGGAGATAAGAAAAATATATTCTATTCACTTTTCCCGTTTGCAAAGATGTTCATTCCATATATTTTCTTATCTCCGCTGTAACTTGTTCATTAAAATTGAAGGCTATTGTAAAAAGGGCATTGACACAAAAAATTCAAAAGCTTATAATACATAAAAATAAATAAAAAACACAAACTTACTCATATAGTGCCGGTAATAGGGACCGGAAGTATCTACCGAAAACCGTAAATTTTCGACTATGAGTGAGGTGTATTTAATTTGCATGTTTGCATGTTGCACTTCACTCAGAGTCTACACATGCAAATTTTTTTATATATAAGGAGGATTTCAATGGGAATCATTTTAAAACAAGCATATACCTTTGATGATGTACTACTTGTACCACAAAAATCAAGTGTTCTTCCAAGAGAAGTAGAGCTTTCAACAAATCTTACAAAAAAGATAAAGCTTAATATACCAATGATGAGTGCTGGTATGGATACTGTTACAGAAGCTAAAATGGCAATTGCTATGGCAAGGGAAGGCGGAATTGGTATAATTCATAAAAACATGTCTATTGAAGCTCAGGCTTCAGAAGTTGATAAGGTTAAGCGTTCTGAGCATGGTGTCATTACTGATCCATTCCATTTAACTCCAGAACATACAATTGAAGATGCAGATAAACTAATGGGGAAATACAGAATATCTGGCGTTCCTATTGTGGATGGGACAAAACTTGTTGGAATAATAACAAATAGAGATATAAGATTTGAAAAGGATTATTCAAGAAAAATTAAAGATGTTATGACAAAGGATAATTTAGTTACTGCTCCAGCAGGAACAGATTTAATACAGGCAGAGCAGATTTTAAGAAAATATAAAATAGAAAAACTTCCCCTTGTAGATGAAAACAATAATTTAATGGGGCTTATAACTATTAAAGACATTGAAAAGGTTGAAAAGTTTCCAAATGCAGCAAAGGATAATAATGGGAGACTTCTTGTTGGAGCTGCAGTAGGTGTTACAGATAACATGATGGAAAGGGTAGATGCTCTTTATAATGCAAAAGTTGATGTGATTGTAGTTGACACTGCTCATGGCCATTCAAAGGGAGTTTTAGATGCAGTTTATGCTATAAAAAATAAGTACCCAGATCTTCAAGTTATTGGAGGGAATGTAGCAACTGCTGCTGCAGTTCATGATTTAATTGAAGCAGGAGCAGACTGCGTTAAAGTTGGAATAGGACCTGGTTCAATTTGTACAACAAGAGTTATTGCAGGAGTTGGTGTTCCGCAGCTTACAGCAGTTATGGACTGTGCTGAGGAAGGGGATAAATATGGTGTGCCTATAATTGCAGATGGAGGAATAAAGTATTCTGGAGATATAGTTAAAGCTTTAGCAGCCGGAGCATCTATAGTTATGATGGGTTCATTATTTGCAGGCTGTGAGGAAAGCCCTGGAGATGAAGAACTTTATCAGGGAAGAAAATTTAAGGTTTACAGGGGGATGGGCTCAATTGCTGCAATGCAAGATGGAAGCAGCGATAGATACTTCCAAGAGGGAAATAAAAAATTAGTCCCAGAGGGGGTAGAAGGAAGAGTGCCATACAAGGGACCTGTGGCAGATACTATATTCCAAATGATTGGCGGTTTAAGATCAGGAATGGGTTACTGCGGTGCGAGAACTATAAATGAGCTTAGAAAAAATGCAGTATTTGTTTTACAAACTTCTGCAGGACTTCATGAGAGCCATCCACATGATATACAGATAACAAGGGAAGCTCCAAACTATACGCCAAATTTATAAACTTATTATACGAGGAGGAAACTAATGGATAAGGAATTTGTTATTGTTATAGATTTTGGGGGACAATATAATCAGCTTATTGTTAGAAGGGTTAGAGAAGCCAATATTTACTGTGAAATTGTTCCTTATAGTAAAGATGCAGATGAAATATTAAAGAGAAAGCCAGATGCTATTATTTTTACAGGTGGTCCAAATAGTGTAAATGATGAAAATGCACCAATGGTATCTGAAAAGATTTTAAATGCTGGTATTCCTATACTTGGAATCTGTTATGGGGACCAGCTTATTGGGAAGCTCTTAGGGGGAAAGATTGAAAGCCCTGTGGTAAGAGAGTATGGAAAAACTGAAGTAGAATTTGATACTAAGTCTCCACTTTTTGATGGAATTCCGCAAAGAAGCGTATGCTGGATGAGCCATACAGATCATATTTCACTTCTTCCTCAGGGATTTAAAAAAATAGCTTGGAGCAGAAGCTGTGAAAATGCAGCTATGGGCGATGAAAAAAGAAAAATTTATGGTGTTCAGTTCCATCCTGAAGTTAAGCATACAGAATATGGCACAAAGATACTTCAAAACTTTTTATACAATGTATGCGGATTAAAGGGCAACTGGAATATGTCATCTTTTGTACAGGATAAAATAAAAGAAATAAAAGAAAAGGTTGGAAAAGAAAGAGTTATATGCGGTCTTTCAGGAGGAGTTGATTCTTCTGTTGCTGCAGTTTTAACTCATAAGGCGGTAGGAAATCAGCTTACTTGTATATTTGTTGACCATGGTCTTCTTAGAAAAGGTGAGGCAGATGAAGTTTACAACACCTTTAAGGGCAAATTTGGAATGAACCTAATTATGGTAGATGCAAGGGAGAGATTTTTAAGTAAATTAAAAGGTGTAACTGAACCAGAAAGAAAGAGAAAAATAATTGGAGAAGAATTTATAAGGGTATTTGATGAGGAAGCAAGAAAGCTTCATGGAGCAAAATTCCTTGTTCAGGGAACGATTTATCCAGATGTAGTTGAAAGCGGAACTAAAACTTCAGCTACAATAAAAAGCCATCATAATGTAGGAGGGCTTCCTAAAGATTTAGATTTTAAGCTAATTGAGCCTCTTAGAGAGCTTTTTAAAGATGAAGTAAGAGCTGTTGGAAGAGAGCTTAATATACCAGAAGAAATTGTTTCAAGGCAGCCCTTCCCAGGCCCAGGACTTGCTATAAGGATTCTTGGAGATGTTACAGAGGAAAAGCTTTCACTATTAAGAGAAGCAGATTTTATAATGAGGGATGAAATTAAAAAAGCAGGTCTTAATAAAAAAATTTGGCAGTACTTTGCAGTTTTAACCAATATAAGAAGTGTTGGGGTTATGGGAGATGAAAGAACTTATTCCTATACCATTGCTCTTCGTGCTGTTGAAAGTGTAGATGGGATGACCTCAGACTGGTTTAAGATTCCATATGAAGTTTTAGAAAAAATCTCATCAAGGATAGTAAATGAAGTTAAAGGCGTAAACAGAGTAGTTTACGACATAACCAGCAAGCCCCCAGCAACTATAGAGTGGGAGTAATGTAAAGAATATTGGAAGTTAATTTTCAAAACTTGTTGTTATTTTATCATAATTATGATAAAGTTATGATAAGGTTATGATAAAATAATTGAGAGGTGAGGAATATGCCAGATATTAGACCAGTATCAGATTTGAGAAATAATTTTGCTGAAATTTCAAGGACTGTTCATGAAACTGCCGAACCTGTATTCTTAACCAAGAATGGTTATGGTGATATGGTTGTAATGAGCATGGAAGCTTATGAGCAGAAAATGTTTGAAAGCGAAGTATATTTAAAATTAAAGGAAGCTGAATTGGAAGCCAAGACTACTGATAAGAGGTATTCCCATAAAGAAGTTTTTGACGAATTAAGGGCAAAACTTTCTGACAGGATGGAATCTGATAATGTATGAAATTAGATACCTACCTTTGGCAAGGAAGGATTTAGATGACATTATAACTTATATTGCAGACCATTTAAAAGCACCAAAGGCAGCAATGGATTTATTAAATGCCTTGGATGAATCTATATCCAGACTTGAACAGTTCCCTTACTCGTGCAAGGTATATCAGCCAATTAAAGAATTGGAGAATGAATATAGGCTTTTACCAGTCAAAAATTATGCAGTTTTCTATATGGTCAAGGAAAAAGTTGTTGAAATTCATAGGGTTGTATATGCTAAAATGGATTTAACAAAGATTATAAAATAATATAATTAAAGTGCGGAAAAAAGGGATAGCAGAAATAGAGATGTTATCTCTTTTTTCCCCTAACTTGCCACATGCCATATGCCCGGCACTTTATGCAAAAAATATAACTACTTTCTGCTTGCAACATTCCATGCTGAAACTATTCCAAGAAGTTTATTATCAGAATTTCCGTTTTCTGTTACAAATATCATGACAAGCCTTCTGTTGTTTTCAAGCCTTTTAATAAAAAGATCCTCAACATCGATTACAAGGCAGTTCTTTGGCTCAAATTTGAAGTATTCTCCCTGATGCTTTTCAAGGGATATATAATCACGCAGATCACCGACCTTTGTTTGATTTGTTATCTGACTTCCCTCATTTTCCGTAAGATATGCAAAAACAGAATATAGGCTGAATACTCCAATAAGCAGTCCATTTTCTAAAACAGGAACATGGGTATATGAATTATCGTTCATTTTTTCCATTACTTCAAGTGCATCATCATCGAGCGTTGCACTGTATATATCATTGCCCTTTACAGCTATGTCTATCAGCCTGACTGGATTCATTATTTCATTTTTAATCTTTTTAAACTTCTCTACTATAAGGTCATGTGGCTCGGCAATTGGCTCAGCTTTGGATCCGTATGGGTTATGGACAATGGCGTTCCTTAGCCTTGCAAAATCGAACAAATCATCCTTATACCTGTCAAAAACCTTATCCTTTTTTATCAAAATATCGACCATCCGTTTGAAGGGAACTCTGTTGTCGGCATTCAGTCTCCTTCGCATATATTCATCAATTTCATTATATATTGATAAAAATTCCTTTGAATTATTTTCTGCATCAGCCATAATATCACACCCCCCATTGAATTGTTTGTGCATTACATATATTTTAGCCTAAAATGTACGCTTATTGGATGTTTTTTGTATGATTGATAAAAGTCAATTGTTAAAAAAGCACAAAAGTAATTACCCGTCCCCCTAATGCTATATAAAATATACAATAGGAGTAATTTGGTAATATGTCAAGAACAAATCTGTTTTTTCCTAACTTGCCACATACCGCGTGCCTGGTACTTTTGTCAAAAAATGTAGATAGGCGCAAAAGTGCCGCAAAAGTGCCAGCCTCTTGACATTTGACATTTAAAATTATGGAATATAAATGTAAAATGTCAAGGCTGGCACCCAATTTTTCTACTATTTATATTTTTTTATTTTGTCATTTATTTGGTTGATTTTGTGTTTCCATACACTGTACTCTACTGCCCATATTGCAATGTATATTGCTATAAATATGCAAAAGTATTTTACAATAGCAATAAATGTATGATCCATCCAATGTGCAAAGTAAGCAATTGGCAGCATGGTGAAAGAAATAATGACAAAATGGATGACTGTTTGCTTTAATATGCTCCAGTTATCATTTTCCCATATGACAGAACTTGCAGCGCAAACAGACCCTAAAACACCAGATAAAATAAATTGTAGGATAACTGCATTAATTTCATTTCCACACTGTTCCACTAAAGCAGGGACAACAGCCCAATAATAGCCTTCACCCCAAAATAAAGAGAGAATAATTGTAATGGTGTAACCAATAAAAACTCCAAGAGGAAATCCTGACATCCCTCTGCGTATTGCTTCCTTTTTCATATCAATCACCTCAAATTCCTAATATTTGTTTGATTTTAGAAACATAGCGCCGGGAAACAAAGGTCGTAATATTATTACATAGATTTACACAAATTGTTCCACTAAAGCTAAGATCCATGTTTTCAACTTTTTTTAAATTGATAATTTCTGAATTGGATATTCTTGCGAAGGTACCTTTATCCAATCTTTCTTCAAGTTCATAAAGCCTTAGCCGAATAAGGTATTTACCTTGCTCCGTTTGCGCATATACTTTTTGGTTTTCTGTAAAAATACGAATGATTTCATCAGGTTGGAGTATTTTTAGATTACCATCTTTAAAACCTGCTATTGTTTGCGGATGTGTATCTGAAAGCCTTTTAAGCAGCTCATTTACTTCATCTGTAATTTTATTAGTTAAAATCACTACTTTGGGATCCTTGTATGCTTCATCTATTTTTATTTCGATTTGCATCTTATCCCCCCTTTTTTCTTTGTAAGTATAGTATAAGAAATATAATTTGATTTGTATATTGATTTTTGATAGGTGGTTGTTTATAGCATGTAAGTGGTATTTTTAGGTAGTGTCAGGCACTTTAAATCATGTCATGTGTTTGTCATTTTTGAGCAATTGGCAGTATGATGAAAGAAATAATGACAAAATGTGCTGCGCCTGGCACTTTTGATAAAATAAGTGAATTTTCTGTCATCTTAATATATAATTATGTTGGAGGGATAAGTTATGGATTATAAGTATCTTCTTCAACTTATTATTGCAAATTTAAATCAAGGGCTTATTGTTGTAGATGTAAATTTAAATGTGGTATTTTATTATGAACCTTCTTCTGATATAGGTGGTATTAGCCCTGAAGATGCTATTGGAAAGAGCATATATGAAATATTTTACGAATTAAAGCCTGAAACAAGCACATTTGCCCATGTTATTAAAAATGGAAAGCCTTTAATTGAATATGTGCAGTGTTATTGCAATTATAAAGGTAAAAGGGTTTGTACAGTTACGTCAACTGTACCATTAATTGAAGATGGAAAGATTATTGGGGCATTTGAGATATACAGAGACTTTAATCAGGTAATGAAATTATCAAAAAAGGTTTTTTCATATGATAAGGATAAAAATATCGTAAAGGGCAGTAATGAACTTGATAATGGCACACAATATACTTTTGATGATATTATAGGTGAAAGCGAAATCATGTATGAACTCAAAGAAAAGGCCTATAAAGTGGCAAATAGTGATTCTCCAATACTTATATATGGTGAAACTGGGACGGGTAAAGAACTTTTTGTGCAAGCAATACATAATGCAAGCTATACAAGAAAAAATAAAAAATTCATTTCACAAAATTGTGCAGCTCTTCCAAGTACGTTATTCGAATCTATATTTTTTGGAACAAAAAGCGGAGGCTTTACAGGAGCAAAGGAGACTCCAGGATTATTTGAACTTTCAAATGGCGGGACACTTTTTTTGGATGAAATAAATTCCATGGATTATGCCAATCAAGGGAAACTTTTAAGAGTTTTACAAGATGGCATTATAAGAAGGGTTGGAGGGACTAACACAATATATGTTGATTCCAGAATTATGGCATCAGTAAATGAAGAACCTGCTGAACTTATAAACAAAAATGTTCTTAGAAAGGATTTATACTATAGATTAAATGTAATTTATTTAGTTGTTCCTCCGCTTAGAGAAAGAAAGGAAGACATCCCACTTCTTACAAATAAATTTATAGAAGTATATAATGAAAGACTTGGTAAAAGAATAGTTGGTGTTTCTTCAAAAGTTATGGATAAATTGATGAATTACAGTTGGCCTGGAAATGTTAGAGAGCTTAAGCATACTATAGAAAGGGCAATGAATTTTACCGATGAATCAGTAATAAACTGTATTTCGCTTCCCAATGAATATAATGAGTTTAGTAAAGAAGTTAATTGCAGTAATTATTTATGCAGTGAAAATGAGTACAAGCCGTTAGATGAATCTGTGGCGCAATTTGAAAAGCAGCTTATAAAAAAAGTTTTACGTGAAACCAATGGAAATTGTTCAAAAGCTGCAAGAATGTTGAAAGTTCCGCGTCAGACTTTATTTAATAAGGTAAAGAAATATAATTTGAATTGTAACAAAAAATAAGATTGTACCTAAAAAGGGCATAATGCCCAGATTTAATACAAGAGTGTCTCAATTATGAGACACTCTTGTTTTTTGAATATTCAAAGGTATCAGGATACTTGCTAATTAAGCCTTTAAGACTTGGCATGAAATATGCAATATATTTAATTGTACAGCTACTTTTAAACAAGTGAGTCTAAGGCTTATTTGGAGCCTTCTTAAAGGTTACTCCTTTTCTAACTGAGTCTTAGAAGAGCCAGTTTAAGGGCATAGCTAAAAGTTTTTCCTAATCTGAATGAGGATGGGGGTATTGGGATTACGGATGGCTGCCATCGAATGAAACGAGGTGACACATTTGGAAAAGGGATTAATATTTAATATTCAAAAATATTCAATACAAGATGGACCAGGAATTAGAACAACAATCTTTTTAAAAGGGTGTCCTTTAAGGTGCTGGTGGTGTCATAATCCTGAAAGCCAAAGCGAAAAGGATAAGATTGTATATTGGGAAAAAAGATGTATTAGATGCGGACAATGCATAAAAAACTGTCCTAACAATGCGCTTAACTTTAAGGAAGGAAAAGTATTTAAAGATAGAAGCAGATGTAGCAATTGTGGACGCTGTACAGAAGTGTGTCCGGTGATGGCAATGGAGAAAATAGAAAAAGAAGTAAGCTCTGAAGATGTAATGAAAGAAGTGATAAAGGATAGGATTTTCTATGAAGATTCAGGCGGAGGAGTTACATTTTCAGGTGGGGAGCCGCTTATGCAGCCGGATTTTTTAAATGAACTTTTAATCATGGCAAAAGATGAAGAAATACATGCTGCAGTAGATACATCAGGGTATGCATTATGGAGTGTATTTGAAAAAATTTATGATAAAGTAGATTTGTTTTTGTATGATGTAAAAGTTATGGATAATGAAAAGCATAAAAAGTATATAGGCGCTCCAAATGATTTAATACTTGAAAATTTGAAAAAACTTTCTGATATCGGTGCCAATATATATGCGCGCATCCCTATAATTTTAGGAATAAATGATGATGAAGAAAATATTATTAAAACTGCAGAATTTTTAAAACCATTAAATATATTAAAGGTAAATCTTTTACCATATCATAAAATTGGTATTGATAAATATAATAGATTATCAATAAACTACAAACTTAATGAAATGCCAGAACCTACAGACGAGAAAATGAAGGATGTTGAAAAGGTGTTTTCTGAGTTTGGATTTAATGTGAAGATAGGAGGTTGATTTTGTGAACGACAGGGTAAAAAGATTAAGAGAAAAAAGTATAGAAGCTGTTCCAGAACTTTCTATGGAGAGAGCAAAACTTGTTACAGAAGCATACAAAAAGTATGAAGGGACAGTTTCAATTCCAGTTTTACGTGCTTTAACCTTCAAATATATAATGGAGAATAAAGCAATATGCATTAATGATGACGAACTTATAGTAGGCGAAAGAGGGCCCGCGCCAAAGGCTACACCTACTTTCCCTGAACTTTGCTGCCACACCATGGAAGACTTTCAGGTTATAAATGACCGTGAAAAGACATCCTTTAAAGTTACACCTGAAGCAAAAGAAACCCAAAGGGATGAAATAATTCCATATTGGAAGGATAGAGCAATTAGAACAAAGATTTTTAAGGAAATGACTAAGGAATGGAAAGATAGCTATGAAGCAGGGATATTTACTGAGTTTATGGAACAGAGAGCACCAGGGCATACAGTAGCTGATGGGAAGATTTATAAAAAAGGATTTGCTGATTTTAAGGAAGATATAAATGAAGCGCTGACAAAACTTGATTTTATGAATGATCCAAAAGCTTATGACAAGCAGGAAGAATTGAAGGCTATGAGCATCTGCTGTGATGGCATTATGATACTTGCCAAAAGATATGCTGAAAAAGCAAATGAGCTTGCTTTAGAGGAAAAAAATATAGAAAGAAAATCCGAGCTTAAAAAGATTGCCGAAGTTTGCTTGCATGTTCCAGCACATGCACCAAGAAACTTTTGGGAAGCAATTCAAGCTTACTGGTTTGTTCATGTTTCCGTCATAAGTGAACTTAATACATGGGATTCATTTAATCCAGGAAGGCTTGATCAGCACTTATATCCATTTTATAAAAAGGATATTGAAGATGGAACACTAACTGAGGATAAGGCTTATGAGCTATTAGAGTGTTTTTGGATAAAGTTTAATAACCAGCCTGCACCACCTAAAGTTGGAATTACACTTGCAGAAAGTGCAACATATACTGATTTTGCAAATATAAATTTAGGCGGGCTAAAAGTTGATGGCTCTGATGGGGTAAATGATGTAACATATATGATTCTTAATGTAATTGATGATATGACACTGCTTCAGCCAAGTACTAACATACAATTGAGCAAGAAAAATCCTGACAAGTTCTTAAAGCGAGCTTTGAAAATTGTAAGAAAAGGTTGGGGACAGCCATCAATATTCAATGCAGATTCTGTAATAGAAGAGATGATAAGAGAAGGAAAATCAATTGAAGATGCAAGATGCGGCGGAACAAGCGGCTGTGTTGAAACTGGATGCTTTGGGAAAGAAGCTTATATTTTAACAGGATATATGAACCTTGTTAAAATTCTCGAAATTACAATGCATAATGGTTTGGATATAAGAACAGGAAAGAAGATTGGAATAGAAACAGGGGATCCAAGGAATTTTAAATCATTTGAAGAATTAATGGATGCATTTAAAAAACAATTGCATTATTTTATTGATATTAAAATAAAAGGCAACAATGTAATTGAAAAATTATATGCAAGCCTAATTCCATGCCCGTTCCTTTCAATAACTGTTAGCGACTGTATAGCTAATGGACAGGATTATAATGCAGGCGGGGCAAGGTATAACACAAGATATATTCAAGGAGTTGGCATTGGAACAATAACAGATAGCTTATCATCAATCAAATATCATGTGTTTGATAATAAGGAATTAACGATGGATATGATGATTAAAATTATTGATAGTAATTATGATGGATATGAAAATTACAGACAAAAGTTTTTAAATAATACACCGAAATATGGAAATGACAATGACTATGCTGATAACATAATGAAGGAAGTATTTAATATGTATTACAACGAGGTAAATGGGAGACCAACTGCAGCTGGTGGAACTTATAGGATTGATATGCTTCCAACAACATGCCATGTTTATTTTGGCTCAGTAGTAGGGGCAACTCCTGATGGAAGACTTGCATATAAGCCTCTTTCTGAAGGAATTTCACCTGTTCAAGGTGCTGATAAATTAGGTCCTACTGCAGTTTTAAAATCAGCAGCAAAGATGGATCATTTAAGAACTGGAGGAACATTATTAAATCAAAAATTTACGCCAAAGTTGCTTGAAGGGGATGAGGGAATTGACAATCTTGCTCATCTTATAAGGGGTTATTTTAAATTGGATGGGCACCATATTCAGTTTAATGTTGTAAGTGCTGCAACACTTAGAGCAGCACAAAACAGTCCTGAAAAATATAAGAACTTAATTGTTAGGGTAGCAGGATACAGCGATTATTTCTGCGACTTAAATAGGGACCTTCAGGATGAAATTATTTCAAGAACTGAAAACACCAACTTTTAATTGAAAAATAAAAAATATTTTAACAAAAAATAAAATAATAAAATATACAGGAGGTTTTTAAAATGCTTTGTGAGTATAAAAATGAACCACTAACTGATTTTTCTATCCCTGAAAACAAAATTGCTTTTGAAAAAGCAATGAAATTAATAGACAGTCAGAAGGGAAAACATTATCCAATTATAATTGATGGGGAAAAAATAGATACAAAAGAAAGAATTGTATCATATAATCCGTCAAACTTTAATGAAATAGTTGGGACAACTGCAAAGGGTAATAAAGAGTTGGCAGATAAGGCAGTTGATGCTGCAGAGAAAGCTTTTGGTAAATGGAAGTATGTAGATCCAAGTGAAAGAGCAAATTACCTTTTTAATATTGCAGCTATTATGAGACGTAGAAAAAATGAACTTTCAGCTCTCTTAGTAGAAGAAACTGGTAAGACATGGATTGAAGCAATTGCAGATACTGCAGAGGCAATTGACTTCTTGGAGTATTATGGAAGACAAATGCTTAACTATACAAAAGGAATGTCTTTATACCCACTAAGTGGAGAGCAAAATGAGTGCTTTTATATTCCATTAGGCGTTGGCCTTATAATTGCGCCATGGAATTTTCCACTTTCTATTTTAGTTGGCATGACTTCAGCTGCAATAGTTACTGGAAATACTGTAGTTCTTAAACCTTCAAGTTCAGCCCCAATTATTGCTGCAAAGTTTATGGAGATTTTAGAGGAAGTAGGGCTTCCAAATGGTGTTGTAAACTATTTGCCAGGCTCAGGAGATGAAGTTGGAGATTATCTTGTAGCTCATAAAAAGATTAGATTTATAAACTTTACAGGTTCAAAGGATGTTGGTCTTAGAATAAATAGGATTGCAGCAGAGTTAGCCCCAGGCCAAAAATGGATAAAACGTGTCATAGCTGAAATGGGCGGAAAAGACACTATTATAGTTGATAGTGATTCGGATTTAGAATCAGCAGCATCAGGAATAGTAGCATCTTCATTTGGATTTCAAGGACAAAAATGCTCTGCATGTTCAAAAGCTATTATAGTTGAAGATGTTTATGATGAAATGATAGAAAAAATAGCTAAAAAAACAAGAGCATTAAAGTTAGGACCTGCAAGGGAATATGGCACAGATGTGGCTGCTGTAATAGACAGGGCATCCTATGAAAAAGTTTTGAAATATATAGAAATTGGTAAAAGTGAGGGAAGAGTTATAGTAGGTGGAGAAAAGGGACCTAAAGAAGGATATTATATAGAGCCAACTGTAATTGTTGATGTTGATCAAAATTCAAGAATTTCTCAGGAAGAAATATTTGGACCAGTTCTTGCTGCTTTAAAGGCAAAGAATTTTGATGATGCAATTGATATGGCAAATAATACAGTATATGGGTTAACAGGTTCTGTATATACAAAGAATAGAAGCAAAATTGAAAAAGCAAAGAAAGAATTCCATGTAGGAAATCTTTATATAAATAGAAAATGTACCGGAGCATTAGTTGGTGCTGAGCCTTTTGGCGGATTTAACTTATCAGGTACAGATTCAAAAGCAGGCGGAACTGATTATTTGTTGCTCTTTATGCAAGCAAAAGCCATAGGAGAAATTTTTTAACTCCTTCCTATAGTTAACCGTTCCTTGATGGGATCTAGGGAGCAACCTGAGCGGTTACTGGAAGGTTATACGTTCTACTCTGAAGATAATTGTAGAGTACTTTTTTTCTACAATTATTTTCATTTTTTTGTAGGTAATTTTTAAAAGTTAATAAAGTTGCAATGAAGTATTAACTTTTTAAATTTTTGCACTATTTTGAATTAGAAATGATATAATATTATTGATATATTAGGAAATATTACATAGGGGGTGTTTTATATGCTAAAAAATATTGACATAAGTGAAGCTATGACAATAAAATTGGATGATTTTTTGCCACATTATCCAAAATTTGTTCAAGGGATTAGACATGCTCCAAGCAGGGGGTTTAATTTAACCCAGGCACAAACTGAGTTGGCTCTCAAAAATGCATTAAGGTACATACCGGAGAAGTATCATAAGGAATTGGCACCAGAGTTTATGGATGAACTTTTAACAAGAGGAAGAATTTATGGGTACAGATTTAGACCGGAAGGAAGAATATATGGGAAGCCAATTGATGAGTACAAGGGAAACTGCATAGAAGGAAAAGCATTTCAGGTAATGATAGACAATAATTTGGACTTTGATGTAGCTTTGTATCCCTATGAGCTTGTAACTTATGGCGAAACAGGGAGTGTATGCCAGAACTGGATGCAGTACAGATTAATTAAAAAATATCTTGAAGTTATGACAGACCATCAGACATTGGTTGTTGAATCAGGTCACCCAGTAGGACTTTTCAAATCAAGGCCTGAGGCACCAAGAGTTATTATAACTAATGCTCTTATGGTTGGTATGTTTGATAATCAAAAGGATTGGGAAGTTGCAGAGGAAATGGGTGTAGCAAACTATGGACAAATGACTGCAGGAGGATGGATGTATATTGGACCTCAGGGAATTGTTCATGGGACATTTAATACACTTTTAAATGCAGGGAGATTAAAACTTGGGCTTAAACATGGTGAGGACTTAAAAGGAAAACTTTTTGTTTCTTCAGGACTTGGGGGAATGAGTGGCGCTCAGCCTAAGGCTATTGAAATTGCAGGTGGAGTTGGAATAATAGCAGAAGTTGACAGATCAAGAATAAATACAAGATATGAGCAGGGATGGGTAAAGAAGGCTTCAAATAATCTTGATGAGGTATTTAAGATTGCTCATGAGTATATGGAAAAGAAAGAGCCTATGTCTATTGCTTATGAAGGAAATATTGTAGATTTACTTGAATATGTAGTTAAAAATAACATCCATATTGATTTATTATCTGATCAAACTTCATGCCATGTTCCTTATGATGGAGGATACTGTCCACAGGGCATTTCTTTTGAGGAAAGAACAAGGCTTTTAGCTGAGGACAGAGACACTTTCCATAAGCTTGTAGATAAGAGTTTAAGACGTCATTTTGAGCTTATAAAGGTGCTTGTAGGGAGAGGAACATATTTCTTTGATTATGGTAATTCTTTTATGAAGGCAGTTTATGATGCAGGAGTAAAGGAAATTTCAAAGAATGGAATAGATGAAAAGGACGGGTTTATTTTCCCATCTTATGTAGAGGATATTATGGGACCAGAGCTATTTGACTATGGATATGGACCATTTAGATGGGTATGCTTAAGCGGCAAAAAGGAAGACTTAATTAANNAACTATATTTGGATTAGAGATGCAGAGAAGAATAATCTTGTAGTTGGAACTCAAGCAAGAATTCTTTATCAGGATGAAGAAGGAAGAATAAATATTGCCCTTAAATTTAATGAGATGGTTAGAAAAGGTGAAGTTGGGCCAATTATGATAGGAAGAGATCATCATGATGTTAGTGGAACTGATTCACCGTTTAGAGAAACTGCAAACATTAAAGATGGAAGTAATGTAATGGCCGATATGGCAGTTCAATGTTATGCTGGCAATGCTGCAAGAGGAATGAGTTTAGTAGCACTTCATAACGGCGGAGGAGTTGGAATAGGCAAAGCTGTAAATGGCGGATTTGGGCTTGTATTAGATGGCAGTGAAAGAGTTGATAATGTTATCAAATCTGGAATAGCTTGGGATGTTATGGGAGGAGTTGCAAGAAGATCATGGGCAAGAAATGAACACTCTATTGAAACAGCAGTATCATATAACAAGAACAACAGGAGCACCGATCATATAACACTCCCATATATAGCTGATGAAAAATTAGTTAAGGAAGTAGTTCAAGATGGTCTTAAAAAACATGGAAAATTATAATATGTATTTTATGTGTTGATTTTGAACTATAGGTATGGTAAAATAATGAAAAGTCGCACGATAATTTAATAGATAACCCTACTCATATAGGTCACAGAATTGGCTGTGATGTATCTACCCCAAAGCCTTAACTTTGGGACTATGGGTCAAAAATGTTTCTTTTGCCCGTAGTAAATCTACGGGCATTTAATATTTATAATAGAATTTTTTCACTCTTTGCAATACTCCCCCAGTAAAGCAAAGTAAGCAAAAAGCTCCCCTGAGATTTTCTCAGGGCTTTTTGTATCTTATATTTTGGAAGGATGATTATTTTGATTAAAGCAGTTTTATTTGATTTGGATGGCACACTTATTGACACAAATAATTTAATTATCCAATCTTTTAAATATACATTAAATAAACATCTTGGCAAATGTCCTGATGATAAGGAAATTACGAGCCATTTTGGTGAACCATTAATAAAGACAATGGAAAATTATGATAATGAAAAAAAGGATTTATTATTTAAAACTTATTTAGAATATAATGCTAAGGTGCATGATGAACTTATAAGAGGATTTAAGGGAGTTAATGAGGCCCTTGAAAACCTTAAAAATAATAATATAAAACTTGCTGTAGTTACATCAAAGCGAAAGGAGCTTGCTGTAAGGGAGCTTAAAATGTTTAACCTTTATGATTATTTTAATACCGTTGTGGCCTTAGAGGATACTGATAGAAAAAAACCTTTTGGGGATCCAGCAATTAAAGCCTGTGAACTATTAGATGTGTACCCGCAGGAATCAATAATGGTAGGGGACAGTCACTTTGATATTTTGTGCGGAAGAAATGGCGGCTGTAAAACATGCCTTGTTAAATACACCGTCATGGATATAAATAGCGTCATGACCTATGAACCAGATTATGTTGTTGATGATTTAGGGGAAATATTTAATATCATTGTTAAAAATGATAAGGTAAGCGCAAATTAAGCTGCCATCCCGTAATACATCAATTCTTATTTAGGCGTTGGCTAATGGATGTTATGCCACTTATATTGGCTTTTCTAAGGCTCAGGTGGAGGGATGTATTTTTTGTTTTTACCATGCCACTAAATCGAAAAGAAATCTACACATTATTAGTAGATTTCTTTTTTTTGTGTGTAAAGAAAACTTTTAAGTGAAATAATAAATTGAAACTATTTATTAAATTACTACGAATATATATATGAGACTGAAAAACAATGGTGAAATATTTAATGGGAAGAGCTGCTTTAAAAAAAACTCTATTTTAAGAATTACTTTTAAGTTGGAATGTGGTGAACAATGATAAGAGAAAGAAAGCTGATAAAGAAAATAAAAGAAAAAGCTGATAAATCTGCAGCTAATGAACTTATAACTATGTATTATGCAGAAGTGTACATATATGTTTTTAAACAAACGGAAGATAAAGAAATGGCTATGGATTTAACTCAGGAGATATTTATAAGTATGCTAAAGTCTATTAGAAGCTATGAAGAAAACAAAGCTTCTTTTAAAACCTGGTTGTATAAAATATGCGGCAATAAAATAGTTGATTATTATAGATCAAAATATTATAAGTACTCAACCATAGTAGAAGATATTGAGAATTTTAATTTATATGATTCAAATAATATAGAACTTAATTTGGAGCTTAAAGAAGATACAAGAAAAGTTCTTGATATTGTTAATAAATTTGATTCAAATACTCAACAAATATTTAGACTGAAGTTTTTTGGGGAAATGACATTTATAGAAATAGCAAAGGTATTAGAAATATCAGAATCAACTGTTAAGACGAGATATTATTCAGCTATAAGAAAAATAAAGAAAATATTAGAAGGAGGAGAAAATGGATAAAAATAACATAGAAGTTCCCAATATAAATTCAATAGAAATAAAAGATATTGTGGAAAAAGGGATTAAGCCTAAAGTATCTTTTTTCTCATATTTAAGGGACATGTATAAGAAGGTAGGCTTTAAAAATATATTTCATGATATAAGTGAAATTATTTTTATTGTATTGATAACATTATTTACATTGTGTTTTGCAGCAATAATTATAAAAGATAATGACTATATAGAAGTCTGGCAGATATATAGTTTTATATTTGTGGTTTCGCCTATTTTATATTTGCTTATTTCGTTTTTTTCTTTTTTTAATACAAAGCAAAATGGAACTTATGAGGTAGAAATGATTTGCAAATATAATATTTATCAGCTATCAGCCTTAAGGATGTTTATTTTTAGTATTGTGAGTATCTTATGCAATAGTATACTAATTTTTATGTTTTTTATTGTAAATGAAGAAATAAATTTGTTAAGGGCATTAGCTATTTCAATTACAGCATTATTTTTGTTTTCATCAGTGTTTTTATATGTACTGCTTAACACCTCTCATAAAATTACTAAATACTTTATGATTGCAGGTTGGATAATTATAAATTTAGCATTAATGATATCAAAAAATAATTATTATAATGTACTGCTTACACAGCTTCCTATATATGTTCATTTGGGGTTAACAATATCATGTATATATCTTTATATAAAAAGTTTAAAAAAACTTATTAATTTTAGAAGTGTAAAAGGAGAGATGTAAATGCTACTTGTGAATAATTTAAGCAAATACTATGGAAAGTTTTGTGCACTTAAGGACATAAATTTAGAATTTGATAATGGAATATATGGTTTAATAGCTCCAAACGGCGCAGGTAAAACAACATTAATTAAGATGTTAACAACATTGATTTTCCCAACAAAAGGGGAAATACTTTATAATGGTACAAACATAGTTGATATGGATGATGAATATCGTGATATATTAGGATATCTTCCTCAGGATTTTGGGTATTACAAAAATTATACACCAACTCAATTTCTTATGTATTTATCAGCGTTAAAAGGAATAGATAAAAATAAAGCTGAAAAGAAGATAAAAGAACTTTTAGAATTAGTTGCTATTGATGATGTAGCAGATAAAAAAATGAAGAAGTTTTCAGGAGGAATGATTCAAAGAGTGGGCATAGCTCAGGCGCTATTAAATGATCCTAAAATACTTATATTAGATGAACCAACAGCAGGGCTTGATCCAAAGGAAAGAATGCGTTTTAAAAATATAATAAGTGAATTGTCAAGGGATAGGATAATTATTATTTCAACTCATATAGTATCTGATATTGAATTTATAGCAAACGAAATTGTAATGATAAAGGATCACAGGATATTGTATAAGGATAGTACAAGTAATATATGTAAGTCCATTGAGGACAAGGTGTATGAAACAGAAATTCAATTTAATGATTCCCATGATTTTAAAAAGAAGTATATATCATTATCGGAAAGACAGGAAGGGGAAAATATGAAAATTAGATTCATATGTGAAAACAAAAAAGAAATAAAAAGTACATGGGCTAAGGTTAATCCAAACTTAGAGGATGTATTTCTTTATGAATATAATGATAATTTAAAGGAGAAATAAATCAGCATGAATATTAAAAAATACGAGATAAAAAAGATTTTGTCTTCTCCAATAGTGATAGTGCTTATGGCTATTTTCATAGCTTTTAACTGCTTAATTATTTCAGAAAATTCATATTGTGGAAAAGAGCTTAAAGTTTTAAATAAAATTGTGGATAAAGTAGGCTATAAAATAGATGATGAAATGTTAAGCAATTTTAGTGAGCTATACAACGAAAAATTAAATAAGGTAAATGA
>DHEX01000078.1:0-2853 GCA_002400085.1 Clostridiaceae bacterium UBA4839
ACTTTATTTGCATTTTAAAATGAATTTGCATAATGATAGGACTTTATTTGAGGGAGACAACCAGTATCTCCTACAGTATTTCCCTTCTGCCCTCTAGGGCTTTTCCTAAGGTTACTTCGTCTGTGTATTCTATGTCACCGCCTACAGGAATGCCATGGGCAATCCTTGTAACCTTAACTCCCATGGGTTTTAAAAGCCTTGCTATATACATAGCTGTAGCTTCTCCTTCTACATTTGAATTAGTAGCAAGAATAACTTCTTTAACTTCAGGAGTTATTCTTGAAACTAAAGACTTTATATTAATTGAATCAGGGCCTATGCCTTCAAGAGGGGATATAGAGCCATGGAGAACATGGTATAAGCCTTGGTACTCCCTGGTTTTTTCCATAGGAAGAATATCTTTTGCCTCCTGAACCACGCAAATAGTGCTTTTATCTCTAGCATCATTTCTGCATATTGAGCAAGGATCCGCATCCGTTAAATTCCCACATATAGAACAGTATTTTATGTCTTTCTTGGCATTTACAATAGATTCAGATAAGCTTTTTACACTATCCTCATCCATCTTAAGTACATAAAATGCCAGCCTTTGAGCTGTTTTAGTTCCAATACCGGGAAGCTTTGAAAATTCGTCTATTAATCGTTGAAGTGGCTGTGGATAAAAGTCCAACTAAATCACCTCTAAAACATTCCTGGCATATTCATACCGCCTGTAAGCTTACCCATTTCATCTGTTATCATTTTTTCAGCTTTATTTAAAGCTTCGTTTGAAGCAGCAAGAATTAAATCTTGAAGCATTTCAACATCATCAGGGTCTACTACTTCAGGCTTAATTTTTATGTCTAATATCTGTTTTTTACCGCTTACTACAACAGTTACAGCTCCGCCGCCAGAAGATGCTTCAACTGTTCTTTTCTCAAGTTCAGCTTTTAAATCTTCCATTTGCTTTTGCAGCTTTTGAGCTTGTTTTAAAAAATTATTCATATTGCCGCCACCCATAGGCGGAAAATTCCCTCTTCCCATAATTAATCCTCCTTATTATAACATCGGCACTTAATTTATTTTATGAAAACTACCATTATATTGTACCAAAACACAGCTTAATCTTCAATTATAATTGGGACGTCATCGCCTGCTATTTCTCGTGCAATTTCTATGCTTTCATCTATACTTCCATCTTCATCTTCCACTTTGAAATTTACCTTTACATTAGTTTGAAGCACTTTTGAAAAACATTCCTCTATAATTTTTTTATCCTCTGGTTCCTTAAGCTTATCCCTGCTAAAAGCATACTGCTTTGGAAACTGAATTACAACCGTATCACCCTTTGCATCTACCACTTCGCCAAGACTAAGGAGAGCTGCAATTGTAGCTTTAAAGGACTTTGTAAGTTCAATTACATCGTGAAAAGATTTTTTAGCACTTTCATAGGATACATTACCTGTATTCTTTATATTTTCTTCAATTTTAGCAGGCTTTGCTTCAGCATTTTCAGTTTCCTTTTTAACAGGCTGAGCTTTCTTCAAAGAAGGCTGTGATGGTTTTACTTTTACAGCACCCTTATTCATTTCAATAGAGTTTACCTTTTCTTCCAAATTATTAAGCCTTGATAAAATTGTCTCTGCCGAGCTGTCATATTCTCTTTTGCAAAACTTAACTACTGCCATTTCAAGAACA
This sequence comes from Clostridiaceae bacterium UBA4839, assembly GCA_002400085.1. Taxonomy (GTDB): domain Bacteria; phylum Bacillota; class Clostridia; order Clostridiales; family Caloramatoraceae; genus UBA4839. The sequence goes on from DHEX01000078.1 coordinate 1,678, forward strand.
ATCCTTGATGAAGCTGTGTTTTTCATTTCATTTTCAGCATTTACCATAATATTTATTGCGCGAAGGATTTCCTCACTTCTAAGACCTCTTGCCTGATCTTTAAGCATTTTTATAGTATCATCAGACGCATCTATGAGCTCTTCAGGGCTATTACTTACTTTCACCATTAAAAGGTTTCTAAAATGCTTTATAAGAGAGCTTATAAACTGCATATTATCCTTGCCCTCAGATATAATATCATCTACTAACTTTACAGAATTATCTACATCCCTGTTTATCATATAAGAAACTAAATCAAATAAATATTTATCTGAAGTAAGTCCGAGCATTTCTTCAACATCCTTATATTCAACTTTTCCATCATCAGACATTGCTATACTTTGATCGAAAATAGACAGCGCGTCCCTCATAGCTCCATCAGAAACACTGGAAATAAGATTTAATGTTTTATCTTCAACTAAAACTCCATTTTCATCTGCTACCATTCTAAGCCTTTTTACCATATCATCTTTTTTTATTCTCTTAAAATCAAACCTTTGACATCTTGATAAAATTGTAGGCGGAACCTTTTGAGGATCCGTAGTTGCAAGGATAAATATAACATGCTCAGGAGGCTCCTCTATGGTTTTTAAAAGTGCATTAAAAGCAGCGAGAGAAAGCATATGAACTTCATCTATTATGTAAACTTTATACTTTGCAATATGGGGCGGATATTTAACATCCTCAATTAAATCCCTAATATTATCAACACCTGTATTTGAAGCAGCATCTATCTCAACTACATCAATAAGCGTCCCATCATTCACTGCCCTGCACATTTCACATTCATTACAAGGCTCTCCATCTTTAAGATTTAAACAGTTTACTGCCTTTGAAAGTATTTTGGCAGTGGAAGTCTTTCCTGTTCCCCTTGTCCCGCAAAATAAATAGGCATGAGGAATCTTATTTGAAATTATTTGATTTTTAATAGTCTTAACAATAGGCTCCTGCCCTATTATATCCCCAAATACTTGGGGCCTCCATTTTCTATATAAAGCTACATATGACATATTCCCACCTCACAAAGTGCTCACTATAATCATTTATAATTATAACCCATTATCTAAAAATCAACTACATAAAGTTAATAAATCGTAATTCATAATTTAAAATCATTAATGAACAAATCACAGCAAA
>DHEX01000078.1:2907-4693 GCA_002400085.1 Clostridiaceae bacterium UBA4839
TCCCTATAATTTATTAATATATTCTTAATAAATCATAGGATGTATTTTCATTCCATCATAATCCAAGAATGATATAATTATAGTAATATTTTTTAATTGGAGGGATTGAAATGGAAAATAGTGTACCTTTAAGAAGTGAGGTTAAAAACAAGTACAAATGGGATATTGATACTTTATATTTTAACAAAGAAGGCGTACTTAGAGATACAAGAAAACTCAATGAAATGATTGAGGAAATTCAAAGTTATAAAGGAAGACTTACAGAAAGTGCAGATACCCTTTATTCCTGCTTAAAAATTGTTGAGAAAGCTTCAAGGCTTTGTGAAGTAATGTCAACCTATACGTTTATGAAAAGAGATGAAGATAACTCAAACGTTGACGGACAAGAGCTTGCAGATTTAGGGCAAAAAATCAGTGTAGAGTTTGAATCTGCTGTTTCATTTATAAATCCTGAAATAATAGCAGCAGGAGAAGAAAAAATAAATAAACTTATAGATGAGAAAAAAGAATTAAAACTTTATAAGCATTATATTCATAATATTTTAAGACAAGGTAAACATATACTTTCACCAAAAGAAGAAAAAATTATTGCACAAACTGGAGAAATGGCTTCTTCTATGGTAAACACTTTTAAAATGCTTAGCATCGTTGATATAAAAATGCCTAGCGTTAAAAATAGCAAAGGTGAAGAAATAGAACTTACAGCAAATAATTTCACAAAACTTTTAACATCAGAAGACAGAATTTTAAGAAAAAATGCATTTAATACTTTCTACGGGGAATATGAAGAATATAAAAACACTTTTGGAGCTTTAATTGCAGGCTCAAATAAAGCAGATATATTTTATGCAAAGGTTAAAGGATTTGATAGTGCCCTTGATAAGGCCCTATTTGATGAAAATATACCAAGACAGGTTTACTTTAATGTAATAGATTCTGTAAGCAAAAATATCGATGCCCTCGACAGCTACTGTGAAATGAAAAAGAAAATGCTAAATGTATCAGAGCTCCATCTTTATGACTTATACGCACCAATTGTTAAAAACGTAGATTCAAATGTTGAATTTGAAGAAGGAAAGGAAATGGTATTAGAAGGCCTTTCAATACTTGGTGATGACTATATAAATATATTAAAAGAAGCTTTTGACAACAACTGGATAGATGTCTATGAAAATAAAGGAAAATGTTCAGGTGCTTATTCTTGGGGCTGTTATGATACAAAGCCTTACATTCTTTTAAATTACAATAACAAATTAAACGATGTACTTACTATGTCTCATGAGCTCGGTCATTCAGTACATTCATATAAATCAAGAAAAAATCAACCTTATGTATATTCTCAATATACTATATTCTGTGCAGAAGTTGCTTCAATTACAAATGAATGTTTAATGTATTTATATCTTATGGACAAACTTCAGGGTGATGAAAGAAAATATATAATAAATGAATTCTTGGAATTAATTAGGACCACATACTTTAGACAAACTATGTTTGCTGAATTTGAGCTTCAAAGCCATACATTAATTGAAAAGGGAGAATCTTTAAACGGAGAAAAAGCAAGCGAAATTTGGCTTAAGCTTTATGAAAAATACTATGGAAGGTACTGTGTAATTGATAAAGGAATAGAAATGGAATGGGCAAGAATTCCCCATTTTTATAATGCATACTATGTATATAAATATGTAACAGGTCTATCTGCTGCTATAAGCATTGCAAAGAGTATAGTTGATGACAGAAAGAACGTAGATAGATACATGGAATACTTAAAGTCCGGCGGAAGCGA
>DHEX01000067.1:0-2666 GCA_002400085.1 Clostridiaceae bacterium UBA4839
GCAGATTTTTCTCTTTGCTTTTCAAAAATGACTTTTCCTCATCAGCTCATGAGAATGATTTTATTGGAGCAGATTTATAGAAGCTTCAAGATTATGAAGGGCGAACCGTACCACAAATAACAGTTTTTTTGTAATACAGTGATGAGGTTTATTTTACCACTTGGAGGCTCATCGCTAAAACTCTACTGAATTCCAGTCTAACTAGGAGTTTTCATAATACAATAAAGAAAGGAAAGCCCCCACTGCCTATTACTAAAGATGAAATTCCATATGAATTGCCAAGAGGATGGGAATGGGTGAAGTTGGGGGAAATTTTATATTCTACAGATGTAGGGAAAAGTCCAAATTGCGTTGGTAGTTCTATCAATGATGATGAATGGGGTGTTATAAAAATAACTGCGATTCAAATACATATTCCTACATTAGATAAGCAAAAACGTATAGTGGGGAAAGTAAACCAACTAATGATTTTCTGTGATGAACTTGAAAAGAATATTAAGCAATCCAAACAAGACAGTGAGTGACATTTTAACGCAATCTGTTTTACAAGAGGCATTTAAGGGGGTTTAAGAGAAGCAGAGGACTAAATAAATCCTCTGCTTCTTATATATCTTCTCCATTAGATTTAATTACGTTTTTATACCAGTAAAATGAATCCTTTCTAATCCTCTCTAGGGTTCCATTACCTTCATCATCTTGGTCTACATATATAAATCCATATCTTTTAGACATTTGAGATGTTCCACAGCTAATTAAATCTATACAACCCCATGTGGTATACCCTATTATTTCAACTCCATCTAAAATAGCTTTTTTCATTTCTGCTATATGTCTTCTCAAATAGTCTATACGATATGGGTCATGGACTTTACCATTTTCTACTTTATCATAAGCACCAAGTCCATTCTCTGCTATAAAAAGTGGTACCTTAAACCTATCATATAATTTGTTTAATGTTATCCTAAGCCCAATAGGGTCAATGGGCCAGTCCCAATCTGATAATTCAAGGTATGGATTTTTTAGAGTGCCAACTAAATTTCCTGAAACTTGTTCCTTAGGCAATACATCAGATGTTGCAATATAAGTCATATAGTAGCTAAATGCTATAAAATCGGCAGTGTTTTCTCTTAATATTTTTTCGTCTTCTGTATCCATTTCTATTTCTACGCCTTTTTCCTCGAAATATCTCCATATGTAGTTAGGATATTTACCATTTATTAATACTTCTGGATAAAATAAATTGAGCTGATCTTCTAAAAGTGCCTGTAGCTGATCTTCTGGTTTTGAAGTGGCTGCATAGGTTTCAAGCCTTGCAATCATACAGCCAATCTTTGCCTCTGGCATTATTTCACGGCATAGCTTAGTAGCTAAAGCACTGGCAATAAATTGATGGTGTGTAGCCTGATATTTTATCTTGTAGTCATTTCCTTTATATTTTGACCTATCTGAAACAACTCCACCACAAGTATATGGACTAGTTAGCATCATATTTAATTCATTGAAAGGAACCCAATATTTAACCCTTCCCTTATATCTCTCAAATATAACTTTTGCAAACTTTAAATAATCATAAATAGCTTCTCTGCTTTCAAATCCATTATATTTCTGTACTAAATTTATAGGCATTTCATAGTGAGTCATGGTTACAAATGGCTCTATGCTATACTTTTCCAGTTCATCAAACACCCTATCATAAAATTCTAACCCTGCTTCATTTGGTTCTTCTTCATCTCCATTTGGGAATATACGAGACCATGCAATGGAAAACCTAAGTACCTTAAATCCCATTTCAGCAAATAGTGCAATATCTTCTTTATATCTATGATAAAAATCTATCCCTTTCCTTTTGGGGAAGTATTCCATAGAATTATTTTTAAGATATGTTTCTATTTGTTCTGAATTAACCTCAATCTTCATATTATCATTACTATGCTCCATAGGTCTAAATGGAACTAAATCTGATGTGGACAAACCTTTTCCACCTTCATCATAGGCACCTTCTGCTTGACTTGCAGCAATTGCTCCTCCCCATAAAAAGTCCTCTGGAAATTTCCTTCTAACTCTTGTCATTATTATTACCTCCAATTTTTACCGTTTTACTTTTTCTCTTCATCTTCAAAACCCATAACTAATGTCAATACAAATGCTATAATAAAGCTGCAAATAACACCTAATATTGCTAACATTAAATTGCCAAAGCCGCCTTCTGGTGAAATATATGTTGGCAAAGCTAAAAGTCCTGGTAAAACAAACCCATAATTTTTAAGCCCAAGTGCAACAACTCCTGCTGATGTAATTCCGCCTGAAATCATTGCAGCATAAAGTGGCTTTCTAAGTTTTATATTTACTCCAAACATTGCTGGCTCTGTAATCCCTATGAGTGCAGATATTCCACTAGATATTGATACAGACTTTAATTCTTTATTTCTGGTTCTAAGTGCAACAGCCAAAACTGCACCTGCCTGAGCCACATTTGTCATTAGGTTTACCACCATATAACCTGAATCATATCCTAAATTACCAAAGTTTTGTATTATTATTGGGAACAAGCTATAATGCATTCCAGTCATTATTATAAATGGATTGAAAAGCCCTAATAGCAATCCTGCAAGCAATCCAGCATTTTCAAACAACCAGTTTACTCCTATAGCTAAATATTTACCTAA
>DHEX01000067.1:2775-3587 GCA_002400085.1 Clostridiaceae bacterium UBA4839
CATCAATAATAGTTGGATACATTAATGCACCTGCTAAAACAATTCCTAAATATTCATTTACATTAAACTTACGTGACACTGAAACCGCTAGTAAAAATGGCAAGAAATAAAATGCTGAATCAGCTACAATATTTAGTATTTGATAGGTACCACTGTTGCTTGACACTAGCCCTGAAACCATAAGTATTGCTAATATTCCCTTCATCATACCAGCTCCGATTATAGCTGGCAGAATAGGTTGGAATGAACTTGCTATTACATCTAAAATTTTGTTTAATACATTTTGCTTATCCTTTTTCTCTTTTTTTACTATCTTTTCTTCTTTATCTTGTTCTATATCATCATTTTCCAAACCCAATATTTTTGCTACTTCAGCATATACATACTTTACATTGTTTCCTATAATAACCTGGAATTGTCCGTTTTGATACCTTGTACCTAAAACCCCATCTAATTCTTCTATTGCTTTACTATCTGCTTTACTCTCATCTTTTAAATTAAATCTAAGCCTTGTTATACAATGTATAGCTTTATCAATATTTTCCTTACCACCGGATAAGTCTATAATTTTTTGAGCTAACTCTTCATTTTTCATAAATCCTATCCTCCAAATTTTATTATTTGATAAAATATAGGTTCCAAATACATAGTTACGAAATAACCTAAAAATGAGCTATAATAAAGATGTACATCCTTGTTAATTCTATTCTAACAAGAACTAAATTTTACGACAATTTCATATTGCTATATTTTAACTTACAAAATAACATATTTGTGAGAGTGATTTAAATGAATTATAAAGAATTAGATTG
>DHEX01000067.1:3598-6763 GCA_002400085.1 Clostridiaceae bacterium UBA4839
GTTTATTTATTCGATTTTGGTATTAGGTTAAAAAAAGAGAATATAACAATAAATAAAGACTCTAGATTTACTTATCTTCCTGATCATGTTCATACAGACATGGAAATGAACTATATATATTCAGGTTCTTGTAACTATGTTGTTGATGGAAAAACTGTAGTATTAAATAAAGGCGATATATGCCTTTTAGACACAAATGTCATTCATAGCGCAAGCACTATAAATAAAGATGATATAGTTATAAATATATCAATGACAAAATCGTTTTTTAACACTAGCTTTTTAAGCAGGCTGTCTAATCAGGGTATAATAACAAGTTTCCTAATAAATGCATTAATAGAAGACCAAAGCCATAATAAATACATAATCTTTCGCTCTAATGACAATTATAAGATAGATATAATAATGAAAAACTTATTGTGCGAGTATTTTGATAGGGATATTTGTTACAATGAAGTGTTAGATTCTTATATGATTATTTTATTCTCAGAATTAGTAAGAATATTTAATTCAAATAGCCAAGAGCAGGATTCCATGGATTTTAATAAATCTAATAATGTAATTACAATGCTGCATTATATAGAAAACAATTATAGTAATTGTACATTAAAGTCCATGGCTGACAATTTTGGATATAACCCAAATTATTTAGGCAGTTTATTAAAATCTAAAACAGGTAAAACCTTTAGTGAATTAAAATTGGAGCATCAAATGAAACAAGCATCCATGTTTATAACAAATTCTGAAATGCCTATATATGAAGTAGCTTCAAGTGTAGGATTTTCAAATTTGGGCTTTTTTTATAAAAAATTTAAAGACATATTTAAAGTAACACCTCAAGAATATAGGGATTTTTATTTAATGAAGCATATGAACCAAATAAAGGCTTATTGATTGTAATTTTGTGAAACTTGTGAAACTTGGGACAGATAAGCGATCTTCTGTTTCATCATATATTTTGAATAATCACCTCATTTTAGGTTAATACTATAAATAGTAAAAGTTAACTGAAATGAGGCGATTTTCTTGCCCAGATGCGCAAGAGTAAAAGAAAAAGATGCCGTATATCATGTAATGGTAAAGAGTATANNCCCCTGTTTAAAAAAGATGATGACAAAAATGAATGAATATTTAAATCTTGTGAAAAGATATCAAAAAATCTATGGTTTTAAAGTGCACAAGCCCTAAAATAAAAAATCTATAAAGTTAAACTGCTAATCAAAGGAAAATTAGCAGTTGTTCGGAGAAAATGTAATGCAAAAGGGGTAAGAAGTTAATTCTTAAAGAGTAAATAAGCTGATGGAGCGATGGAAAACAATTGTTATATGTCCCTTATATTTTAGGGAAGCGTTTAACTTAGTAAACTATTTAGCCTTTACAATTAATTCTAATAAATTACCAATACAAATAATAAGAGCAGGAGACCTTCCTGCTTTAAGTGCTAAACATAAATGGCAACAGGTATAACATTAAGCCCAGGTCCATTTACCTTCGTAATAAACTTATCAGGTACCAATATACCATTATTATTTAGTATTGATAAGTAAGGGGCTAAAGATGTTAGGAATCTATTATAATAATCGCTTGTAGCTGTTTTCCTTAGTAAATCAAAATAATTATCTCCATCTACAATTCTTGAAACCTTGCCTAAAACCCTTAATTTTGAATGTGCTAGGTCATATACGTAAGCATTTTTATTTGAAAAAGCGTTTAAATTTACAGTTAATACCACATTAAAAGGATTCATATTTAGAACTATATCAGTTGTATTATTCATACTTAAAGAATTACTTAAGAATTTTAACTGGTTTAATATAAAGGTAACATTAGTTATGCCAAGCAAGTTTTCCCTTATTAAGTTGTCTAAAATTTTTATATCATAGGACTCTATTACACCTATCAATGTATTAATTGATGACAAAAGCGATGTTGTTGTCATACTCGCAGTAAATTCCACATATTCACAGCAATTTATTTTATTATCCAAGATATCCTTCTCTCTTATTTGTTTAATCATATTTTTGTCAAGCAGCATATCTCTGATGCTATTAAATCTAGAAAAATCAGTAAATATTATTGTGGAATTAACATCCTTTAAAAATTCCATTTCACCATGAACTTTTCCTAAATGATGTTCATTAGTAACTACAGCTCTATCTTCCATAGTTGCCTGAACTCTACAATCATTTGTATTTCTAACATGAACTTCGAATTCTTCACGATTCCTAACATTTCTACTTTCTTCAAATCCGCCAAACATTAATGCAGTTAAGTCTGACACTAAATCTTGATTTATATAAATTGGTATACCATTTATCATACATATTACTCCCATAAGTTGCTATAATACATAATATTGATGACATAGGCAGAGGTTACTGCTCGTTTATCTTTTTAAAGGGACACAATCTTCTTTTTATATGTGATAAACGAAAATTATTTATTAGTATGATATAATTAAAACAGTAATCAATTTTATACACTTTTAGGAGGAAACAAAATGAGTTTAGAAAAATTAGCTAATGTAATATTTCCTGATATTGATAAGACGCCAGAATATTATATTAAAAAATATCCAAAGAGAAATTTAAAAGAAGGTGCAATGGTTACGAGATATGCACCATCGCCAACAGGGTTTCAACATATTGGAGGAGTATTTGCAGCTTTACTAAATGAAAGATTAGCAAGTCAAAGTGGAGGTGTTTTCTTCTTAAGAATAGAAGATACAGATCAAAAAAGAGAAGTTAAAGGTGCAATTGAAGATACAATTCAAACAATGCATGACTTTGGAATAGATTTTGATGAAGGTATGACAGGGGAAGAAACTTTTAAGGGCGATTATGGCCCATATAGACAAAGTCAAAGAGCAGAAATATATAAGGCTTTTGCTAAGGATATGATTATTAAAGGATTTGCCTATCCATGTTTTTGTACCCATGAGGAGTTAGCAGCTTTAAAAGAAAGACAAATAGCTGAAAAAGTGACATCAGGATATTATGGGAAATATGCCAAGTGCAGAAATTTAACTCCAGAAGAAGCTATAGCCAAGATTGAAGCAGGTGAAGAGTATATATTAAGGTTAAAATCACCGGGGAATATAGAAAATAGAATTGAGTTCCATGATTTAATAAAAGGGGATATATCATTTCCAGAAAATGATCAGGA
>DHEX01000030.1:0-1259 GCA_002400085.1 Clostridiaceae bacterium UBA4839
AAAAGAAACTGCAGAGCCTATAAAAATCAAAAGCCATTCAGCAGATGTAAAAGCCAAGCCTGCTTTAAAAAGCTTAAAAACTGAGGCTCCAATAATCGTTGGAATAGCAAGGTAAAAAGAAAACTCTGCTGAAGCTGCTCTTGAAAGTCCCATAAATAATCCTCCAATTATTGTGGATGCAGAACGGGACATGCCTGGCCAAAGGGAAAGACATTGAAAGATACCTACCATAAGCGCATCAGAATAAGTCATATCATCTGTAGAATCAACTCTTACCCTCTTTAATCTTTTCTCAGCATACAAAAGCAAAAACGCCCCTACAATAAGTGCCATTGCAACAGATTTAGAATTAAAAAGATATTTATCTATATAATCATTTGTAAGAACTCCAATAATAGCTGCTGGGAAAAAAGCAATTATAACCTTTCCCCAAAGCCTGTAAACATTTTTTGCATGGCGCCTATTGTATCCCTTTTCAAAAGGAAACTTCGGCCATATATCATTCCAAAAGTATATAATTACTGCCAAAATTGCGCCTGCCTGAATTACCACGTCAAACACATTTTGAATTCTTCCTAAGTTAAGATACTTACCCACAAGAATTAAATGCCCTGTAGAGGATATAGGCAAAAACTCCGTAATTCCTTCAATAATTCCTAGTATTACCGCCTTTAAAATCATTTTTTTACTCCTTAAATCAAAATATACTATTATATATTATATCAACAATTAAATTATTATCTATAGTCTTATTGCCCCTAGTCTATCTTTTTAATTATGGACTTTAAATAAGCCTTAAACTGGTCTTTTATGTCATCTCTTTTTAAAGCAAATTCAACAGTAGCTTGCAGGAAGCCAAGCTTGTCTCCTACATCATATCTTTTTCCTTTAAACTTGTATGCATATATTGCTTCTTTCCCTAAAAGAAGTTTCAATGCATCTGTCAGCTGAACTTCACCATTTTTCCCCGGCTTTGTTTTTTCAAGCATTTCAAATATTTGTGGGCTTATAATATACCTTCCAAGTATAGCTATATTAGATGGCGCAGCATTTATACTCGGCTTCTCTATTAAATCCTTAACCTTATAAACATCGTCTTCGATAAAAACCCCATTTACAATTCCATACTTATAGACATCTTCCATTGGTACCTCTTGAACGCCTATAATTGTAGTATTATATTCATCAAAAACATCAATTAACTGCTTTAAGCAAGGATAAGAGCTGTCAACAATGTCATCACCAAGCATAACAGCAAA
>DHEX01000030.1:1410-1894 GCA_002400085.1 Clostridiaceae bacterium UBA4839
GGCTTATCAACAATAGGAAGCATCTCCTTAGGCTGAGCTTTAGTTGCAGGAAGAAATCTGGTTCCAAGTCCCGCCGCTGGAATAATTGCTTTTTTTACTTTCATCTTTTTACCCCCATATATTATCTGTTTTCAGGACTACACCCTCTATAAGATGATGTGCCAAGTTNNTCATCACCAAGCATAACAGCAAAAGGTTCATTCCCTACAAAGGTCTTTGCACATAAAATAGCATCTCCAAGACCTTTAGGCTCCTTTTGTCTTATGTAATAAACCTCTGCTAAATTTGAAATACTTCTTACAGTATTTAAAAGCTCTTTCTTCCCGCTTGCCTCAAGTTCCATCTCAAGCTCAACTGATTTATCAAAATGATCCTCAATAGCTCTCTTATTTCTTCCTGTTATAATAAGGATTTCCTCTATCCCAGACGCAACAGCTTCCTCTACAATATATTGTATAGTTGGCTTATCAACAATAGGAAGCAT
>DHEX01000030.1:1915-13832 GCA_002400085.1 Clostridiaceae bacterium UBA4839
TCTATAAGATGATGTGCCAAGTTTTTCACCGCTTTTGCCTTCATATCTTATGACATTTGAATTTCCAAGAATATATTTAAAAGCATCTTCATATTCCTTTTTAGCTGCCAGGGATGATGGAATTCTAAAGCATCTCCCTCCTATACTTACAAAAATATTATCTCCATTTGAATCTGTTTTTGCATATAAAAGTGTTGCAATTTTTAGTGGATCAGCATTTTTAACATAAAGATCCGGAGCAATACCCTTTTTATTTATTTCATTTCCATAAGGTGAGTAAAATCTTTGTATTGTAAATTTCAAAACACCATCATCAGATACAGGATACGTAGTTTGAACAAGACCTTTTCCAAAGGTGTTACTTCCTATAAAAAATCCCTTCTTATAATCTTTAACTGATGCTGATAAAACTTCTGATGCACTAGCACTATTTTCATTAATAAGAAAAGCTACGGGTTTATTTATTACCTCTTTATAGCCTGATGAGTAATATGTTGTTTTGCCGTTAATCCTATCCTCAGTTATAAGAATTGGTTTATCTCCTACAAAATATCCTGCCATTTTAAGGGCAGAGTTTAAATAACCACCAGGGTTATTTCTTAAATCAATAATATAAGCTTCAGGCTTTGATTTCTTTAAACTTAATAGCACATTATAAAACTCATCCGGCGTTTGATCTCCAAAGGAATATATAGAAATATATCCAACATTCCCACCTGTTATTTTGCCCTCTACTGTTTTAAAATGAACTGCCTTCCTTTTAACATTAAAATTATGTAATTCATTTCCCCTTTTTACTGATAACTTTACATAGGTTCCTTCCTTACCCTTAATATATTTTAAGGCTTCTCCTTCTTTTAATCCAGAAAAGCTTGTCCCATCTGCTCCTGTAATAATATCCCCTTCTAGCATTCCTGCTTCTTTTGCTGGAGAATCATTAGAAAAGGAAATAACTTTAACGCCTTCAGGAACATATTCAATTCTTATTCCAATTCCAACTACATCATTATTAATGGAATTTACAAAATCTCCATACTCTTCTTTAGTAAAATATTCAGTATAAGGATCATTTAATCCCTTTACAATTTCATCTATCGTAGGCTTTTGAAGCACTGAATCAGGTATTTCATCTACATAAAATTCTTTTAATATAGTTCTAACCTCACCAATTGGCTCCGCTGCATAAGCATTAAATTTAAATGAGAATAAAAATATCAGTAAAAATCCAAATCCAATTACAAAACTTTTTATTCTTCTCTTTCTCATATCTTACACCCCCGTTTTCATACAAATATTATACAGCACTTTGCCACTTTTAAGCAAAAAATTTAGGTGCAAAAAAAGTTTGAAAGTTACCGATTGCTTAGAGCTTAAATCCTTTACTTTTCTTTAAAAAGGGCGATAATAATATTAAAGATATGCTTTAGGGGGGATGAGATTGAAAAAAATTTTTAAAGCACTTTCCATTTTTCTTGCAATAAATATAATGCTCTCGTGTTTTCCATCTCTTGGAAACAGGAGCCATGCTTTTGCAGCAGAAGTTGAAAAAAAATACAATGTTCCATCAAATAAAGAATGGACAATAAAATTTAGTATGGAAGTCGACAAAAATACTGTAAATACTTCTAATATTAAGGTTTATGAAAAAAACAGTAATTACAGTGTACCCATCAATATAACTTTAAGTCCTAATTTAAAAGAAGTAAAAGTTAAACCTACTAAACCTTACACACATAATAAAACTTATGTGCTTGAATTAAATGGTAAAATCAAATCAAAAGATGGTAAATTTAATCTTTCTCCATACAAATTAGAATTTAATGCTGTTGACAATGTTTTTGCAGGGCTTCCTTCAGAGGATGGTCTTATAATTGTAGAAGATACTGCTTATTCAGTTAAATATCTTGAAAAAAATAACTATGCAACAAACGAAATAATTAAAAATGGAAATTATGATTTTTATTATCTTTATGATGCAGGTTACCAAAGAATAAGCAAACTTTTTTCATCAGATTATGACTCTCATACTGGAAATAACTCTGTAAGAAAATATAATAAAATGACTTATATCGATGAAAACGGTAAAAAACATATTTATGAATGGGATAACAAAACATATGAATTTAAAGAAGTTCTTCCAAAATTAGATGTGTACATTACTGTAAAATCACCTATAAAGGCAATAAGTTTTAAAATTAATAAGATTTACGGCTTGCCTGACGCTAAATACTATAAATTAAAGCACAGTAACTTTCAGAAAAGCTTATCTGACACTGCAACCTATACTTCTGATGATTACTGGGATGAGGTATATATTCTCTCCGGCGACGGCAGAACTATTGCAAAAGGTGTTTTTGAAACAAACTGGTCAGGATCAAAATCAATTTATTTAAACCTTGATGATGAATCAAGTTTTGGTACTACCACAGGTAATTCAAACAATAATGGCATAGCATCAGTTGACAATGAAGGCTATATCTACTACAGCAACCCTGCTGATAATGAAAAACTTTATAAAGCAGGCTATGATGGTGCATACAATAAGAAAATATCAGAGGATAAAGCTCAGTATATTAACGTATCTAATGGATGGATATACTACAGCAATTATTCTGATGGTGGAAAAATTTATAAAGTTAGAACAGATGGTTCTGGTAGGGAAAAAATTGCTGATGTTCACGGCTCCTACTTAACACTTTGCGGGGATAACATTTATTTTTGCAATCACTCAGACGGCGGAAAAATTTATAAAGTCAGCAGATATGGCTCTGGGTTATCTAAACTCCCTGCAGATACAGGAGAGGCAGCATATTTAAATATAGTTGGAGATTATATTTACTATACAAACCTTTCAGATGGGCATAAACCTTATGTAGTAAGCCTTGATGGAAAATTCCGAGGCAAGATATGGGATGGATGGGCAGATTGCCTTCAAGTTGTTGGAAATTATATGTACTTTTCATCTGGTACAGGAGTTATAAGCAAAATTGCAAAGGACGGAAATGGTCCAGTTATTCCAATACTTGCCGAAGCAAAATTATACAACAAAGGACATCATATAAATGTTTTTGGCGATTATATATACTACGGAAATGTTTTGGATAAGGGAAAACTTTATAAAATCAAAACCGATGGTTCTGGTGAAAAAATAAAACTATCAGACGAGGATACAGGATATATAAATGTATTAAATGGGAAATTAATATTTAATACCACAAAAAATAAGATTTTTTCCTTATCCTCAGATTCAGATGGAAGTGAAAAACCTGTTGAACTTGGAACAACAAAATCTACTGATAAAATCAAAGATGTTGAAGATATTACAATAGATATACCAAATTATGATGCAAATACGTCCAAAGAATATCTTGAAAAGAAGTACTTACCTGACAGAGTTTCAGCAATATTTCAAGATAATACAATGCATCAAATAGTAGTTTCATGGGATAAAGAAAAAGCGACTTTAAAAAATGGTGTATACACATATAAAGGAAACCTTGTTGGATATAATAAAACCATAAACCTTTATATGAATATTTTATCTGAGATGCTAAACGATACAAACAAAATAACGATAAATAACAATCCGGGGAAATATGATACTATTGAAGTAATAGATACAGGGAGTGGAACTGGAATAAGCCTAAATCAAGGAGATGTTATTTCTGTTTATAATGACGAGGATTGTAAAAAGCTTCTTGGAAAAGCAACAGTTGGCAAAGACAGAAAAGCTCTTGTCCGAGGTATTGACTTAGATTCAGCAGGAAGAAGTTTTTATATTACAGTTAAAAGAGGACAAAAAGGAGAAAGCAAAGCTACTATAATTAAACAGCCTGACGCTCCAACTGTAAATCCAAAGGATGCAGCAGACAATGATTCTGTTGGTTTTGAGCTTGATGGCAGAGACTTTACCCTTAATAAATGGATAAGACCAAGATTTACAGGAGACAGCAATATATCTTTAGGAAAGCAGTATATATATATTCTTCCATCAAGAACACAGCTTGACATGATGAATCAGACCGCTTTTGATGAAATTTCTTTATCATCTTCAGGCCCATGGAGAGGAACAAAGGACAAAATAAAAGACAGCAAGCAAAATTTATTTAAAAATGGTTCTTATGATATATATGTATCTGTAGGATTTTCAGGTTATGGCTCAACTGATGTTCAAGGAAGAAAGCCTCAAATATCAGGACAGATATCCAGTGAAAGCCCAGCAAATTTAACTGTAGTTTCTGAGGTTCTTCCAAACCCTATAAATATTGCTTCAATGAAAGTTCAGCCAGGAACACCAATAACCCTTCCTGTAGCCCCAAAGCCCGGCGAAACAGTATGGATTGCCCCTGCAGGATTAAAATGGACGGCTGAAACAGATGGAAGCATCGAATCAGTATTTAAAGAAAGTAATAAGGTGGCAAAACTTGTAGGAGATGGAACATCGAAAATTATACATGCCCCACTTACACCTAATCCCTATAAAGTTTATGTTACAAATAGTGTAGGTTCTTCAAAAGAATCTTCAGGAAGTATAATTGTTGAAGGAGATTGTCCATCTATTACAACATCCCCTGCAAATATTGAATATATATTTGTTGGAAATACACTTAAAGTAAGCAGCAGCAAACGAGGAAAGGTATATTTAATGAGCCAGGATAACTATAAAGCTCAAACTGTTGCCGACCTTGATCAAGCCGTAAAAGACAAGCAAGCAAACTTTGTGAATATATATAGTAATAAGATTTATTATCCACTTTCATCAGCAGGACTTGACTATTATACTATAAATAACAATTTTATATTAGTAGCTGCCGATGAAGCAGGAAATATTTCAGAACCTGTAAATATAAGTATAATAAGAGATACCAGTGAACTTGAATTTTATATATTCAAAGCACAATGTGTAGTTGACGAATTAATTAAGATTGACCCTGATAAAGCACTTAATTTAAAATTAGCTATAAATAGTGCTGAGGATTTAATGAAAAATAATACAAAAGCAACTACCTATCAAATAGATAAAGCAGCTAAAGACCTTGATTATGCTACTGTAAAATATGGAGGAAAATTAGCAGCAAATCAGTGGCAAGATGTATATAATGCAAGAGAATCAATAAAAGAAAAAATAACTGGTGATGACTTAGTTTTAAATGGAGTTAAAGGCTATATAATAAGCTCAAAAAAAGATACTACTGAAATACAAATGCCTAAATTAGCAGATGATCCTGAATTTAAAGATATGACAATAAATTGGGTATCAGATAATGAAATTATTAAAATAGAAGATATGGGAGCATACGTAAAAGGCACTGTTACCATTCCAGAAGATGTTGACCAACATGTAACACTAACAGCAACAATTACTAAATTAAATGAGTACGGAGCACCAATTGCATCTATAAGAAGATATGAAATAGTAACAGTTAAAGCCAAGAACAACCAATAAACTCTATTTAATAAAAAGTCTATTTATGGAAATGCCGCTGAATAATTATTTTATTCAGCGGCATTTTTTATATGTTTCTATTATTTAGTAATATATTTTGGAAGATAGGGTATTTACGGATAGTAGCCATCGGATAAGTAATTCTTAGACGCAAGTGAACTTACCATAGCTGCAAGGGCATGATCGTTTTCTATTCTAAGACTAAAACCTTGCAATCTACTATATTTGCTATGTGTCTGGCACTAAGGCTTGACTGTCCCTCTTACAACTAGCTGGGGTTTAAAAAATATTTGCTTCTGGGTAACATTGTCCCCGGAAATAATCTTAACCAGCAATTTTACTGACTCCGTGCCCATCTCATAGATTGGCTGGGCTATTGTAGTCAGCTCAGGTTCTATAAACTGAGATATCTTTATATTATCAAATCCTATGATACCAATATCTTCAGGAATTTTATAGCCATGTCTTAAAAGCGTTTTCATACCTCCAAAAGCTGCAATATCACTGCTGTAGAATATTGTATCAAATTTTTCCGGAAATTTCAGAATTGCCTCAGTGGCTTTAATCCCACCTTCTAGGGTATAATCTCCTTGGAATACATATTCTTTATTGTAAATGCCCTTTTTTTTACATGTATATCTATAGCCTGCCAGCCTCTGCCTGGATATTTCAAGTCCTTTTTGTCCTGTAACAAAGGCAATCTTTCTCTTCCCAATACTATAGAGATACTCTATACCATTTTCTACTCCTTCCCTACTCCTGCAATATACTCCATAATATTCATTATGCTCCTCACAATATCTGTCAACAATAACAAATGGCGTACCTTGGCTATTTAATATTTCAATATTTCCGCTACTTTTACCTCCTGATATGAATATTACCCCATCCACACGCTTGCTTATCAAAAGTTCAACGTACTTTTTTTCCTTCTTTATTTCATTATCGGAATTACAGAAGATCACATTAAAACCACAATTGTTGGCTTCATCCTCAATTGCCCTTGCCATTTCTGAAAAAAAGGGGTTTGTGATATCAGGAAGAATTATCCCTATAGTCCCAGATTTATTTGTTGCAAGGCTCCTTGCTACAGAATCTGGTATAAAATCAAGTTCATCCGCAACTTTCAATACTTTGTTCCTTGTTTCTTCACTTATATGTTCATCTTTTCGATTTATCACCATGGATACTGTAGCTTTGGATACACCCGCAATGTTAGCTATATCAAGCATTGTAACTTTTTTTTTCATACTTATCCTCCATCAAGTGATTTTTAGGCTCAGATGGAGTTGTTTATAAAACACCTTCCTACATCTGAGCCATATAAAAACTTATCCAGGGGCATAGCAGCCGTTATGCCCCACCTTAAGCGGGGTACTACGGATGATAGCAGATAAGACGATTCTTAGACTCATGTGGAGTCTGCTTATAAGGAATACCCTCTTCACATGAGCCTTAGAAGAGCCGATCCAGGAGCGTAGCAGCCGTTATTCTCCGCATTAAGCGGAGGATTACGGATGGTAGCTATCGGATAAATGGATAATCTATGAATATTATAACAGATACTTGAAGTAATACAAAATCCGGGGATAACCCCGGATTTTGTATTACTTCTTTATAAGTTTTAATTCAACCGGTATTGTCTTATCAATAGTCTGACCTTTTGCTAATTTATCAGCATTTTCAACGCTAAGGCTTCCCATTAAATCTGGCTGCTGAGCTATTGTAGCTGCCATATCACCGCTATTTACTGCATTAACAGCATCTTCCCCACCATCAAATCCAACTACTACAACATCCTTTTTATTTGCAGCCTTTAATGCTTTTAATGCACCTAACGCCATCTCATCATTATGTGCAAATACACCTTTGAAATCCGGATTTGATTGTATTATGTTTTCCATGACTGTAAGCCCCTTCTGCCTGTCAAAATCAGCAGATTGACTTGCAATAAGTTTTACTCCATCCTTTCCATCAATTGCCTCATGAAAACCTTTGCCCCTATCCCTTGTAGCGGATGCTCCCGGTATTCCTTGAATCTCAACTATGTTTCCGCTTCCGCCTATCTTTTCCAGTAGGAACTCTCCAGCCATTTTTCCTCCAGCAACATTGTCAGATGCAATATGGCATACAACATCTCCACCATTGGCTGCTCTATCAACTGTAATTACTGGGACTTTCTTTTCATTTGCAAATTTTACAGTTGTTGCAACAGCATCGCTGTCTGTCGGATTAATTATAAGCACCTGTACACCTTGCTGTATCAAATCTTCTACATTTGATCTTTCCTTTGTTGCATCATTATTGGAATTCAATACGACAAGATCAACACCAAGTTCTTTTGCCTTCTTTTCAGCTCCATCCTTCATGGTTACAAAGAATGGATTGTCAAGAGTTGATATTACCATACCCAACTTTTCACTTTTGGCATTATCTGAGCTGCTATTTGAGCTACTACTTGTTTCACTTGAACCACAACCTGCAAAACTCAACACTGCTAAAAGCATTGACATAAGTACTGCCACAAATTTCACTGTCTTTTTCATGAAATAACCCCCTTTAATTTTAGAATTATTCTTTATTCTTCTTGTCGAGAAATACTGCAAGAAGAATTATGACACCTTTAACTATAGATTGATAAAATGGATTTACATTCATGAGGTTAAGACCATTGTCTATTACACCTAGTATCACTGCACCAATCATAGTGCCAAGCATAGTCCCTTCTCCGCCTGACATTCGTGTACCTCCAAGTACAACTGCTGCAATAGCATCTGTCTCGTACCCTAAACCAGCATTTGGTGATGCAGAACCTATTCTCGCAGTAACAATGATTCCACTTGTTGCCGCTGTTAAACCGCTTATTATGTACACTAAAATTTTAAGTCTATCTGTACTTACTCCTGAAAGCCTTGTGCAATCCTCATTGCCTCCATTAGCATAAATATGGCGGCCAAGTACAGTTTCATTTAATATATATAAGGTTATAAGGAAAATGATTAAAGTTATAATTACTGGTATAGGAATGCCTAAAACTCTGTTATTGCCTATAGCTGTAAATGAATCATCAAGCCCTGATATAGGCTTACCATCAGTATAGACATACGTTATTCCCCTAAATATAATCTGTGTGCAAAGAGTTGCAATAAAAGGCTGAATTTTTTGCTTTGCTGTCAAAAGGCCATTTGCAAAGCCTATTAAGGCTCCTACACCCAGTGCACAAAGTATGCAAACGGGAAGATTTATCCCTGACTTATAAAGTGAAGCTGCAATAGCTCCTGTTATTGCAACCACTGAACCAACCGAAAGGTCTATTCCACCTGATCCGCTTAGTATTACAATACACATACCAATTGCAATAATCGCATTAATTGATATCTGAGTTAGAACATTGAGAAGATTGGATATAGTTAAAAATCTCGGCATAGCTATAGATAAAATAACAACAAGAATAATAAGTACCACCAAAGATTTGTATTTTACAATAAATGATTTAAAAGAATTCATTCTTTCACCCCCTATTAGAAATCCCCACTGCATATTTCATTATTGCTTCTTGGCTTGCATTCTTGCGGTCTATTTCTCCTGCTACTTCCCCTTCATGCATAACAACAATCCTATCACTTATACCCAATATTTCCTGCATATCTGAGGATATAACTAAAATTGCTTTGTTATTTTTCTTAAGCTCATTCAATATTTCATATATTTCTTTTTTTGCACCTACATCTATTCCTCTTGTAGGCTCATCAAAAATTAAAATTTGGGGTTTAGTCATCAACCATTTAGCAATTATGACTTTCTGCTGGTTGCCGCCACTTAGGTTTGAAGCAATCTGGGAGTATCCGGTAGTTTTGATGGACATCTTTTTTGCATATTCTTTAAAATCTATAACTTCTTCCTTTTTAACTATCCTTCCAAAATTACCCACATATTTTTTCAGGTTTGGGAGAGTCATATTTTCCCCTACGGGCCAGTTTGAAATGAGCCCTTCCTTCTTTCTATCCTCAGATAAATATACTATTCCATTTTTAATGGCATCTTTGGACGATTTTATATCTACTTTTTTCCCATTCACAAATATATCCCCTGATGTTTTTTTGTACTCGCCCAATATAACCTTTGCCGTCTCACTCCTTCCAGCTCCAACTAAGCCTGCCATCCCAACTATTTCTCCCTCTCGTAAACTGAAAGATACATTCTTTACTTTATTCTTATAATTAAGTTTTTCCACCGACAATATCACTTTGCCCGGAGATGGTGCAATATACGGATACTGTTCTTCAAGATTTCTTCCTACCATCATTGAAATAAGCTGATTCTTGTCAACTTTTCCAAGTTCAGTTACTCCTATAAGTTTACCGTCCCTTAATACAGTTACCCTGCTGCATACTTCAAATATTTCATCAAGCCTATGGGATATATATATTACCGCCATGCCCTTTGATTTTAACGCTGCTATAACTTCAAAAAGCTTTTTAGTTTCATAATCAGTCAAAGATGCTGTGGGCTCGTCCATAATAACAATCCTTGAATTAGCTGATACAGCCTTTATTATTTCTATCATCTGCATTTCGCCAATTGTAAGGTCTCCAGCCTTTGCATTCACGTCAAAAGTACAGCCCAAGGATTTTAAGAGTTCTCTGCTTTTCTCCCGCATAAATGCCTTGTCTATTTTTTTTGTACATCCTTTGGTAACTTCATGCCCTAGAAAAATATTTTCCCATACAGTAAGGTTTGGAAGTACACTAAGTTCCTGGTGTATAAATGATATCCCAAGCTTTTGCGCATCCTTCACAGAATCAATTTGAACTTTATGCCCATCTAAATATATTTCTCCGCTATCACACTTGTATAACCCGCTTAGTATTTTCATAAGGGTGGATTTCCCTGCCCCATTCTCACCTAATAAAGCCATAACTTCTCCACCATAAACAGAAAGGCTTACATCTTGAAGTACCTTAACTCCTGAGAAGGATTTTGAAATTTTGACCATCTCAAGAAGTGGTTTGACCTCCATTTTATCCCCTCCTAAAAAATAACGCCTGATTTTAATATGATGTTTGCATATGGTGTTTGTTCACCAGTTCTGATAACAGCTTTACAGTCTTTAAGCATTTCTTTCAATTTTTCATGGGTTATTAAATTAATCTTAACCCCAGGAAGACAATCTCTAATTTCTTTAAACAATTCTGGACTTACAGTCTCAGTTTCCACTGCCACATATGCTTCTTCAACCATTAGTTCCGTCATAACAGTTTTTAACGTATCTATAAATGATGGAATATTTTTTGTAAGCGAAATATCTATCCTTTCACTTTCATCAGGTATTGGAAGACCGCAATCTCCAATTGCAAGTGTATTACCATGTCCCATTTTTGAAACCACTTCGGATATATGACAATTTAATATTCCTGTCTTTTTCATATCTGCATCCCCTCGTATTATAAATTTAGTAGTCAATTTAAAAATATTTTTCTACCTCATCAAGATATGGTAGAGATGGTTGTGCGCCCTTTCGTGAAACAGCTATGGAAGAAGCCCTGCAGGCAAAATCAGTTGCTTTTAGTACGGTTTCATAATCTAAACTTGAAAGCTTTGATACAAACGCCCCAATAAAACAATCACCAGCGGCAGTAGTATCAACAGCCTTTACCTTATATGCAGGTACAAATCCTGATCTGCTTTCCATGACTATGGTAGCACCCTTATCTCCCATGGTTACTATAACAACTTTAACACCATGTTTTAAGAAATCTTTCCCTGCTTGCACCGCACTTTCTATATTTGTAACCCTCACTCCAGTCAGTGCCATAACTTCAGTCTCATTTGGAATTATAATGTCTGTAAGCTTTAATAGTTCATCGCTGGTTTCCCTTGCTGGTGCAGGATTTAGTACAGTAAAAACATTGTGAGACTTTGCTATGCTAAATGCCTCAACTGCAGCCTCGACTGGAGTTTCAAACTGTGTAACAACAGCATCACTTTTGCTGATATAATCTTCTGCTTTTCTGATATCCTCTTTTTGAATCTCCATGTTAGATCCTGGTACAACTATTATGGAATTATTCCCATCCTTATCAACCGGGATAATTGCAGTCCCTGTTGGGGAGGTAACATCTTTATAAACAAATTCAGTATCAATTTTCTCTTTCTTTAATGCATCCAAAAGTATAGCTCCACTTTCATCAGCACCAATCTTACCTATCATATGTACATCACAGCCAAGCCTTGCAGCCGAAACAGCTTGATTTGCGCCCTTTCCTCCAGGAATCCTTGATATAGAATCGGATAGGATTGTTTCGCCCTTCTTTGGAAGGTTATTTACATTAAGTACAATGTCCATATTTAAACTACCAACAACACATAATCTCATTAAATTTTGTCACCTCTTTTTTATTTAACCGCTTAACTAAACCGGTTAAGTACATTATATGATTATTTGCTTATTGTGTCAATTAAAAATATTCA
>DHEX01000128.1 GCA_002400085.1 Clostridiaceae bacterium UBA4839
TAAAAAATGAAGAAGCAGATTAATCTGCTTCTTCATTTATATAAAGAAAAGAGGACTCTGCCCAAGTAAGTTTAAATTTATTTATTTTATTGCTATAATGAACATATTAAAGTATAATAAACTTTGTTATAATTTTTGAGGTGATAAACAATGATGAATATTAATGTTAACGATAGGATAGAAAAGCAGCCTGTAGTAGTAAGGCAAATAAGCAAAAAAACCAGCCAAACCAATAAGGAATATTATGATTTGCAAGTGAGTTATGGAATAAAAAACTACAATGCAAAGATATGGAATAACAATCCTGATATTTCAAATGAGATAACCCCAGGCTGTATAGCCTATATTTGGGGAATAGCTCGGGATTTTAAAGGAATTATTCAAATTCATATAAATAATATTGAAAAAATTGAAAACCCAGATGAAGAATTACTCTCACAGGTGATGCCTTGCTGTCAGCAAAACGAAGCAAAGCTCCAAAAAAAAGTTAAAGAAATAATTTCAAGCATTAAAAATGAATATCTAAACAGTTTACTCAATGAGGTATTTGAAATCCCATATATAAAAGAAAATTTCTTTAAAAAAGCTGCCGGTGCTGAAATACACCACGCCTATGTTGGAGGACTTGCGCAGCATACCATAGAAGTTACAGAAATTGTTATTCAGCTATGTAATATATATTCCTATATCAATTATGATATTGCTGTAACATCAGCTTTACTTCACGATATTGGCAAAACTATAGAGCTATCAAAGTTTCCTGAAAATAAATATACAGATAAAGGAAGGCTTTTAGGCCATATAGCTCTTGGTGTTGAAATACTAAATGAAGCAGCATCAAAAATTGAGGGTTTCCCACAGGATTTAAAGCTTGAACTTGAGCACTGTATTTTGTCCCATCATGGCACACTTGAAATGGGGTCTCCTGTAGTACCTATGACTCTTGAAGCTATTGCCCTTCACAATGCTGATAAAGCAAGTGCAGATATAAATGGCTTCTATCTTGCCATTCAAAGGGACACTGGAAAAGATAATTGGACTGACTATAACAGCACATACAGACGCTTTATAAAAAAATCCAAAGATAATATATAATAGCGGGACTGTTGCATTAAGAAATTTATATACAATCTTGACCGTTCCTCTGGGTAATGATCAGAACCTAGGGGGCAGAACGGTCAAGACCGTTCCCTACAGCTTGTCTGGCATTTTCTACCTTAGAGCTTCTTTGTGAACGGTAAAGTGAATGGAATATATTTTTCTTATCGCAGCAGTGAATTAAATCTAAATTACGAATAAAGCATTATTCAAAAAAGCAGCTTAAACGGCTGCTTTCTTTTTAATTCTTTTCTTTTTAACAACTTTTAATCTAAAGAAGTCCTCTCTATCCTTTTCGTCAAGAGAGTCTTGAATAAACTTAACTATTTCCGTATACTTAGGAATCTGTATATTGTCAAGAGCATTTGCCCTTTTTTGAGTCTTTTTTATTTCAATAGCCAGCTTATAAACTGAGTTTTCAACTTCAGCTAACTGTAGAACTAAATATTTTATTTCATGAAACTTTTTAAATGCTACATCCATTGAGGCATTAGTTTGGTAAAAGCTGTACACTGGTAAAGCTTCTTGTTTCTCATACTTTATCTTTGGTATCTCCACACCCATTACACTTTTAAACAATATTTCAACCTCATCATCGGTGGACACAGAATGTGAAATTGCCTCTACTGCTGCAACTCCCATGGTAATGTTAGCCATCTTCAATGCTTCATAGGCTTCCTCGAAAGTTGAATTAATCTTAGATTGAATTTCCTTGGCACTATCTACAAGTCCCATCATTTCTCTTATTAAAACATTTCTTTTCTGATCTAAGAGTTCATATCCCTTTTTTGAAACCTCCAAGGTAGATTTTGCACTCATGAGGTTAGCTTTGGTTGGAGCAACATTTACATCCAATCCTATCCCCTCCTGTAATACTTTTCAATAAGCTTGCTGTCAATTCTATCAAGCTCTGATTCCGGTAAAATAGATAATACCTTCCATCCCAAATCTAGCGTTTCTTCCATACTCCTATTTTCATCAAAACTTTGATTTAAGAATTCATATTCAAAAGCCTTCCCAAACTGTAGATATTTTTTATCAATATCTGAAAGCTCATCCTCACCTATTACCTGTGATAGCGCCTTAACTTCCTGGACTTTTGAATATGCAGCAAATATCTGATTGGCAAGGCCTGGGTGGTCTTCCCTTGTATAGCCTTCTCCTATTCCATCCTTCGCAAGTCTTGAAAGTGAAGGTAATATATTTATAGGGGGATATACATTTCTTTGATAGATATCCCTGCTTAATACTATCTGTCCTTCAGTTATATAACCTGTTAAATCAGGTATTGGATTGGTTATATCATCATTTGGCATTGTAAGAATAGGAATTTGCGTTATTGAGCCCTTAGATGTTTTCATCATTCCTGCTCTCTCATATAAGCTCGCTAAATCCGAATATAAATATCCTGGATATCCTTTTCGTCCTGGTACTTCCTCTTTTGCAGATGAAATTTCTCTAAGTGCCTCACAATAACTTGTCATATCAGTCATAATAACAAGTATATGCATATTCTCCTCAAAGGCTAAGTATTCCGCTGCTGTTAGTGCACACCTTGGAGTAATAATCCTTTCAACTACAGGATCATCAGCAAGATTTAAAAACATTACAACCCTTTGCAAAACACCAGATTCTTCAAAGCTCTTTAAAAAAAACTGGGCATCATCATGTTTAAGTCCCATAGCAGCAAAAACAATAGCAAACTCACCATTTTCTTCATCTGATATTTTTGCCTGTTTTACAATTTGAGCTGCCAGCTCATTATGCGGAAGTCCATTTCCAGAAAACACTGGAAGCTTTTGACCTCGTATTAAAGTTGTAAGACAATCTATAGCCGATATTCCTGTTTGAATGAAATTCCTTGGATATTCCCTAGCTACTGGGTTCATAGGACGGCCATTAACATCCCTTTTTACTCCTCCAAAAACATTTCCACCGCCATCTATTGGCTCTCCAATTCCGTTAAACACCCTCCCAAGAATGTCCTTTGAAAGGCTTATAGTAAGTGGGTTGCCTGTAAACTTTACGGAAACGTCCTTTACAGATAAACCTGATGTCGGTTCAAAAACCTGTACTATTGCTTTATCCTTATAAAGCTGTACTACCTTCCCATGTTTTACCCCTGATTTGGTCCTTATTTCAACTATTTCATCATAAGATACATTTTCAACACCTGAAAGAATTATAAGCGGACCTTCAATCTTGTCAAGTTGTGTATATTCCTTAATCATATTATCACCTTTCATAAGCATTCATATCGTAGGTATGCATAAGTCCCTCAAAGTAGCTTTTTATTTCATTACTTAAATCATCAAATTCATTTTTATATTCGTTTGGTATTGTATATTTCATTTTTACTACCTTTTCATAAATTTCAGGAGACTTAACTTTAGAAATTGGTATTCCCTCTTTTATTGCCTCTTTTGATTCTTTATATAAAAGGTCTATAATTTTCAGCATTTCATATTGCTTATTAAGCGGTACATAAGTATCTTCCTTATGGAAAGCATTTTGCTGTAAATACCCGATTTTTATAACCTTTGCAATTTCAAGTGTAAGCCTTTGATCATCAGGCAGTACATCCTCACCTACAAGCTTTACAACTTCAAGGAGGTCGCTTTCCTCCTGAAGAATGCTGAGCATTTCTCCTCTAAGCTCCATCATATCCTCAGCCACATTATCCTTATACCACTCTTCAAGTGAAGTTAAATATCCGCTATAACTTGAAAGCCAGTTTATAGCAGGATAATGCCTTGCATAAGCAAGCTTTCTATCCAGTCCTAAAAATACATTTACAAATCTTTTTGTATTTTGGGTTACAGGCTCAGAAAAATCACCGCCTGCTGGAGAAACTGCACCTATTATAGTAACAGAAGCTTCTTTATCACATAATGTTTTCACATATCCAGCCCTCTCATAAAACTCAGCAAGTCTTGAAGGCAAATATGCTGGATATCCTTCTTCTGCAGGCATCTCTTCAAGTCTTCCTGATATTTCACGAAGCGCTTCTGCCCATCTTGAAGTTGAGTCTGCCATAACTGCAACATTATATCCCATATCCCTAAAATACTCTGCAATAGTAACACCTGTATATATTGATGCTTCACGAGCAGCAACTGGCATATTTGATGTATTAGCAATAAGTATAGTTCTATTCATAAGAGAAAGCCCCGACACCGGGTCTATAAGCTTTGGGAAATCTTCAAGAACCTCTGTCATCTCATTGCCTCTTTCTCCACAGCCTACATAAACAATGATATCAGCATCACTCCACTTAGCAATTTGGTGCTGAGTCATTGTTTTTCCAGTTCCAAATCCACCTGGAATAGCAGCAGTTCCGCCCTTTGCAATAGGGAAAAATGTATCTATTACTCTTTGACCAGTTATAAGGGGCTTTTGAATTGGAAGCCTTTGCTTTATTGGTCTTGGCGTTCTAATAGGCCATTCCTGATACATTTTAAGCTCAAAGGAAGCATTCCCTTTTTCAAGCTTTACTAAAACTTCCTCCATGTTATAATTTCCATTATCAACTTTAAATATTACTTTTCCTGAAATTCCTGGCGGTACCATAAGATAGTGCTTAATTAGCGGAGTTTCTTGAACTGCGCCAAATACATCTCCCTCTTTTAATTCATCGCCAATGTTTACACTAATATCGGTTTTCCATATATGGCTTAAATCAATAGAAGCTAAGCCTATACCTTCACCGATAAAGTTGCCAGATTTTTTGTATATATAGTTTAGTGGCCTTTCAATTCCATCAAATATATTTCCAATTATTCCTGGCCCAAGTTTTAATGAGAGAGGCTTACCTGTCCCGTAAACCTTTTGGCCTACCTTAAGGCCTGATGTTTCTTCATAAACCTGAATTGTACCAATACTGCCATCAATAGATATAACTTCACCTATAAGTTTCTTATCACTTACAGTTACCATCTCTCTCATCCTAAAGTCCTGCATATTATCTGCCTTTATAACAGGTCCGTTTATATAAATTATTACTCCTGTTTTATCACCCATCTTCTCACCACCTAATGAAGCATGGAATATAATTTTTCTCCAATAACTTCCTTTGAACTTTCAATTTTACTCATTAAAGACATATCAATTTTTATGTTATTATCCTCATCTTGTACAGTAAATCCGCCAATCAAATTATCATCAACGTCAATTTTAAAATTTGTATCAGGGTACATTTCAGCAATTGTCTTTTTGAATTTATCCCTATCATTTTCTATTACATAAAAACTTATGTTCTTGCTTTCCTTCAAATCTTCCATAGATTCTTTTAAGCTTTTTAAAAACAATTCTTTATAATCCTCTGAATTTGTAAATTCCTTGGAATAATTTTTTATCTCTTCAACTGCTTCATCAAATATTTCTTTTTTCTTTTGAAGCAGAAGCTTTTGTTCTTCAACCTTTGCCCTTGATATAATTTGATTTTTCTTTTTATCTATTTCTTTCATTTTTTCCGAATCCATTTTCTCAGCTTGTTTTTCAAATTCCTTTTTCTTTTCATCAATGATATTTCCATATTCACTATTATATTTATCTATTTCAGTTTGATTTTCTTTCTCAATTTTGTCATAAACAAGCTTTGTAAAAAGTTTAAGCTTTTCTTCAACAGTTATCATAAAACCACCTCAAATCTTAATGCCTATGGAATCCCTGACATATCCTGTAATGTAATCAGGCTCTTTTATACTTCCATGTCTGTCAGGAACCTCGACAATAAGCGGAATCTCCAATTTTTGCTTCACATAATTAACTTTATCTCTCATTTTTTCTGCTAATTTTTCCGTAATAACGACTATTCCTATTTCTTTATCTTTAAGTATTTCATCCAATAATTCACTTGCCTCTATTTCATCATCTACAACAGTCCCTCTTATGCCTGCAAGTCTCATGCCTATCATTGTATCCCTATTATCGCTTATAAGATATGTTTTCATACAATCATCTCCTAAAAGCTTTACAGCCTTCCAATAATCATGATTGATATTATAAGTCCATATATAGCAATACCTTCTGCAAGACCAACAAATATAAGGGTTTTTCCTAAAATTTTAGGGTCTTCAGATACAGCGCCTAAAGCCGATGAACCAACTGCACCAACTGCATAACCTGCTCCTATTGCTGCAAGACCAGTACTTAACCCTGCTGCAAGATATCCAAGGCCTGAAGCTGAATCTGCTCCTCCAGCAGCATGGGCAACTTGTGGAATTGATGTAATAATAAGACCAGCAAGAACTGGAACAATTGTGTAAAGATTTACTCTTAACTCTTTTTTGATTTTCTTTTTCTCTACACAAGTTCCTTTATAGAGTTTAATTACTCCCCTTGTAATTGTTGCTACAACTATTATTGTCGCCAAAATTAAAAATATATACATTTTATCTCCTCCTACATATATTTTGTTGTTTATTTAATGTTTTAATGTATTGATTTAATATTAAAGTGCTATAGGTTTATATTCATAACCTGTTCCGTTAAAATATTTGCTGAAAAGCTCATAATATTCAAGTCTAAGACCCTGTATGAAAACAATAAGCCCCTCAAGTCCTATAATAACTAAATTTCCTAAAACTATTACAATAGCACTGCCAGCACCATTGTTTATCATCTTAGCTAAAGTATCGAAAGCTATAAAAAGGCCAACATGGTTTATAGCAAAAGCACCAACCCTTATAAATGAAATTGTGTTGCTGAAAAGACTTAGTAAAGTCTCAATTATTCCAAATCCTCCTTCAACATAATAATCAGATTTAGATTCATTATAAAGAGGTCTTTTACCCTTTATTAAGTTTGCTAATGGCTCTTTAAGCATCATTACTACTGAAAGCACTACAAGTATTAAAACTATTGCTGATAAAGGTATAAATGTTTTTATTCCCTTAACACCAGCATAAATTGCATAAAGAAGTCCCCAGTAAAAAACAAGTCCTACTACTCCGTTTTTACTGAATATCCCATTTTCAATATCCTTTACTTTATAGCTATTAATAAAATTATAGAAATATCCTACTGTAAGCATAAGTATACCAACTACTATAGCAGCCCCAAGCAAAAAGTTTATATTTGCCATTGGATGAATTGGCTTAAAAACCCTATATTTAAGGACATCTTCAAATCCAAAGAAGCTGCCGTAAATAAAGCCAAATATCGTTGAACAAACTCCAAGCCTCGAAAGCATTCCTCCAACTACAGTACGTTTTTTTGCTCTGCTAAAAATTAAACCCATTATAAATAAAACTAAACCCTGTCCTACATCTCCAAACATTGCTCCAAACATGAGCATATAAGTTAAACCAACAAAAGAAGTTGGATCAAGCTCACTATAGGATGGTACACCATAAAGCTTAACAAGACTTTCAAAAGGTCTTAACAAACGATTGTTTTTCATACAAGTTGGAGGAGTAACACCCTCACTTACTTCATCCACATCCTTATAAATTAAAATAAGCTTGCTCTCATATTCACCTAAACATTCTGAGAGCTCACTCTTTTTATAGGATGGAATCCACCCTGTAAGATAGAAAAATTCATTTGTACATGCAACATTGCTTTTTAATTCTTCAATCTTGTATTCCATCATTAATCTTGAATAATATTTTTCAATTTCGTCTTTATTATTTTCTTCCAAATCACCGAGCTTTGATTTAATACTATCCGCTTCTTGTTTTATGCTATAAGTACTTTTTTCAATGCTGTCAATACAATTTGCCGGAGTACCCTCAAGCTTTGTAGTTATTTTAAATTCATTAAAATTCAATGATATTAAAACTCTCTGCATTTCTTGTTCTACAGTTTTAGGAATAAATAACATCACTACTGTATAATCCTTATCGCGATATATTTTAAAAACTAATGCAGATATATTTTCATAATTTTTCCTTAACTTATCCATATCGTAGCTTGATAAGGTTCCTACCTTAACATCAATGTATTTCATATTTAACAGTTCGGATAAGTCTACGTCGATATCCTTTATATAAGATAAGTATTCCTTTAACTCCATCATATTATTATATTTATTATTTAATTCTGTAAGTCTGCTGTAACTTCCCTTAACAAGCTCATAAAGTTCATTAAGCTTTTTTACATCTTCAGTAAAATCATAATCTTCGTTTATATACTCAGCATTAACTTTTTTAGAGTTGCCAAACATTTCATAAATTGCATCGATTTTTTTCTCAATTTCGGGAAGATTTTTTTCACTTGCATATTGTTTAATATAATAATAATCAATAAGCGCATCCATATTGTCCTTAGCTTTTAGTATTGGAAAATCATTATCTTTTATTTCCGTTATAGCGCTTGTCATATGAACTGATGATGATAGTATTATTCTTTTAGCTACTTCATCAACATCATCCATATGACCAACAATATTGATCATTTCCATTTTTTTAACTGCCACATTACCACCCCAAACTTTACAAGAATATTGATCATTCTTGCCAATAATAATTATAATGCCTTGATTAGATACTTTTTAGCCTCATCATATTCCATCCCATACCTTACATTTTCAGTAATTGATATGATATCCCTTATTTCAAATTCAACAAGCTCAATAAAAGCAATCACAGTTGCTATGTTTAAGCTGGCTTTAGTCTTAAAAGATTTCAGCTTAAAGTACATAAATCTGTTCATTCTTCTTTCCATGTAAATATCTTGCTTCTCATCACCTTTAAACATGAATTCATACTGCGTTCCTTTTATCCTTTCAATAAACTCTTCAAGACTATTTAAATAGCAAAGCTCTTTTATTTTCTTATAACTAAATTTATTCCCTCTATTTAATGAGTAGTTAAATATTTCCTCTGAAGATAAATTGTAATACTTTTTACCTCTGTAAATCCATTGAAGGTTTGTCATGTCTATGGAGCATCCCATAAGCTCAGTAAAAATATTTATATCTTCCTTATCAAGCTTTTTAAGCTTATCATCAAGGATATTAAAATACGCTTTATCAAGAGTCATTTCAAATCTAAACAAGCTTTCATTTTTGTTTCCATCAATAAGGGTTTTAAGATAAGGGTAGTATATAGTTCCATCAAGTGCATAAATTAAATCTGAAACACTTCTTGCCTGAATCAAGCTGTCCCTATCAATATGCCTATACCTTCCGGCAAAAACCATACTATTTTTAATTTGTGAATAATCCCTATCCACCTGTATAGTCCTTGCTATACTTTTTAGGTCATAGATCTCATATCTCGAATAAAAGCATTTAAAAAAGTCCCTGTAATCATTAGTAAAATAATTAATAAGTTTATCTATAGAATGTCCAATGCCTTCCTTTAAGCATTTTTCTATATCATCCCTATGCATTTTTGAAGTATCCCTATCTTTGAAGAATTCACCATAAGCAGTATTATCCTTTAGATACTTAGCAATTTCTGAAGAACTTTTAAGTGCAATTAAATTTTTATAATCCTCATCTTTTAAAAATTTCCCAAACATAGATAAAACTTTTGCATTAACTGCACAGTACTTTGTGTTTTTATCCATAAAATCACCTGTCTTTATTTGGATTATAAACAGTATTCTTGTCTAAAAATATTTTATTAAACATCTCTTCAGTAAAGGATTTTTTATTTTTTTGAAATACGGCTTCCATTTCATTGCATTTAGTATTTGCTTCTTTTGTTATACTACTTTCTTCCTCTTCAGCCTTTTTAATTTCCTTTTCCTCTGTTTCTTTAAGCTGCTTTTTTTTATCATCTATTATTGTCTTTTTTAAATTGTCAATTTGGCTATTTACTTCTTCCTCCCGCTGCCTTAGCTGATCCTTTACTTTCCTCCTCTGTTCACAAGCACTTTTATCAATATGAATAACATTTTTTATTACATCGTCTATCTCATTCATAATTTAACCTCCAACATATTTACCCTACGAAAAAATTATTATAGTCCTTTATTATAAATTATACAAAGTTGCTATTAGACCATTTTAATTACTTTAAATTGATTTTTATTCATTTTAGTATAAATAAGTTAACCATAGTTCTATTACTTATTATTTTTCTATTCTCACTCCTTTTTCTTATTATTCGCAAATTATAAAATAAAATTCCACACAAAAGGCAGTCCCAAATCAGGACTGCCTTGTTTTACGAACTTGATACGATTCACTTATATTCCCAAGCAAATCATGAATAAAATTTGAACCTCTGCTTATCAAAATCCCTGTTAAAATATTTCCTAAATATCTTATGTCCATAGGTATGCCTAAAATTTCAAAGATGTCAATCTTTGCCGCAAAAGCTACTATGATACCTAATATTATAGCTCCAAGTACATCTTTGTTTATTTCTTTTACATTCTTAAGCAACTTTATTGTCTGCCATAAGGCTTCAGTAAGGAGAGCTGCAGCAATGATGCCCTTCAAAATCATCCCTCGAAATAATTATTACACTATATATTACTTCAAATAAAATAATATTATTACAACATAATATTATTTTTGAGATTTTATTTCATCATAGTTTAAATTAAATTTTTTCTCCTCTTCTTCATTTATATTCTTATTTCCATACCTCACTTTTATATAAATACATCTTAAAACATTTAAATTGCTGCTATTAAATGCCCCCTTAGATTTTGTATTTATATCCCCTGTAGTATCACTGCCGTTTATTGGAATACCTTTTTTTATACATATTTTCATGAATTTTTTATATTTATTACGAATCTCGTTTTCTTCTTTATTAAAATTAAAGGTATTGATAATTCTATTAAACAAAGTATGTTTTACATTATCCTCTTTTTTAATAAATTCTCTTTCTTCAGCTTCATAATCCTTTTCCTCTTTTGCATTTTTCCCATAGTTCTTTTTATAAATTCTATAGAATATATACAATATAAGTGCAATTAAAGCAATTTTAAAAATCAAAGCAAGCATTTTGCTGTCATGAATGCCTTGAAGTTTACCTTTATTTTTTTCTGCAAAATGTTTTATGTCATTAAAAGATTCTTCTTCCGGTGGAAGATCTTTTTTATCAAGCCTCTCTATCAACTTTTTTATAGCATTAGATGCTATCATTATTAAAAAACCTATGGCATAAAAAAGCCAAGTTAGCAGCGTTCCAAGAATATCTGCAAAAATTAAATAAGCCTTTACTAAAAAATTCAATACAGCATTTCTTACAGTTTCAAGGCTTAAAATAATAGTAATACAAAGGATTAACAAGGGTGCAATTATATTAAACCTTTGGATATTTGCCTTGTTATTATCCTTAACATTATCATAATATCTTTGCATCCTTAAGAGTATAATACTTGAAACAAAATATACCATAACATATTCTGCGCTAGAATCTTCAAAATACTTTAAACTATTTCCTAAAAAGGAAATTATAAAAAGCACACCAATTGCTATGGTCTCCTTTTTAACTTCTTCAAGGGATTGGCCATAAGATATGTTTTTAGAACCTATGTAGGTTAAAACAAGGCAAAAAGTGACAACTACAATTTTATATATTAATTCAGCAGTTGAAGATGGAATAAAAAGCGGTAAAAAAATTAATATTGAAAATATATAAGAAGCAGCTTTATTTTTCTCCTTAAATTTTAAAATTAAAAAACTTGATAAACATAGCCACAAATACAGTAAATTCCCTGTTAATTTGCTTACGTTATCAGACATAATAAAACTTAATACAGCAAAAATAACTGAAAGCTTATTGACTACTTTTATTAGTATAATCATATCCACTTTCATCACTTCTTTCAATATATATGTCAATATTACTCTTAACCATATGTAAATTTTCAGTTTTTAATGTTATTAAAATAAGCTTTTGAGTATGCTCTTTAAGCATATCTATGTATTCTGCATATGGCTCTAAAACCTCAGGGGTAATCAGCACTAATGTTGTGAATCTTATGTCAACTTTTAATATTTTTTCAACCATTTCTTCAAAAGTCATTATAATCGAATAATTAATCCTTCCTAAACATTCTAAAATACTATACAAATGATTTTCCCCTGTTCCAGGATATATATAGTCACTTCCAAATCCATATGAACTTTTATTTAAAATCTGTCCATTATTAATAAATCCATAAGGAATTTTTGCATCTTCAAACCCTTCAGCTACCCCTCTTACAATAGATATACATTTTTCTATTCCCTCTTCATCAATACTCATCCAAAAAGGTTTAAAAGATTCTATATTAAGCAATATCATGGCTTTATTATCCGATGTATAATCAAATTTCTTTACCATAAGCCTGCCCTGCCTTAAAGATGTAGGCCAATGAATCCATTTTTGAGGCTCTCGCCCTGTATATTCAGTAACCCCTACCATAAGTATTGGATCCTCAACAATCCATCTCTTTACAGATATATCCCCGCTTAAGTTCCCATAAGGTATAAGGTTCTTTTCAATTTGATAGGTTTTAGGTAAAACCACAATTTCTTCATTCAAACTCATCTCTTTGTTTGATGTAGTTACGCCTAAAAAATCTCCCGCAGTTAAAGATACCTCTGAAAATGAATAGGCCCCTCTTTTGCTGCACTTTAATGAATATGTCCTCTTTATCCTTTGAAATGGCATGATGGACATAGTTGAAGTATGAAAAATACCATCTGTTGATTCAATTATGTTGCTTTTATTTTCATATTCAAAAGCATTAGGAAACTTTTCACTTATTCTAACAAAAGTAACAGGTAATATTTTTTTATTTTCAAGTATAGAGTTAAGGCTTATTTCTTCACCTATTTCAACTACTTTTTTTGAAAATTCTCTTTTATAAAACAAATTATAATGACAGTATTTATATGAAATTTTGTTTAAAACTATCCCCAATAAAATAAGAATAAATATTAAAATAGTCATTTTTTACACTCCTAAAGCTTTTCAACTGGAACTTTAATACCATTTGACAGCTGCTCAATAAAATGATTAGAGTTTGCATTTCGTCCTGAACCTTTTAATATAATCCTATGATTTAATACATATGCAGCCATTTTTTTAATATCCTCTGGTATTATGTAGTCCCTCCCATTTATAGCAGCATAAGCTTGGCAGGATTTAAAAAGTGCTAAAGTCCCTCTTGGGCTTACTCCTACTTGAACATTGTCATCTTTCCTTGTTGCCTCCACAACATCTAAAAGATAATCCATAACATCAGGAGAAATATCAACTTTATTAAAATTTTCCCTCACATATTCGATTTCCTTCTGTGTAATTACGGCTTCAAGACTATCAATGGGATTTTTCTCCTTATTTCTTTTTACTATTTCAATTTCATCTTCCCTTGAGGGATAGCCCATTTTAATTCTCATAAAAAATCTGTCGAGCTGTGCCTCTGGAAGTGGAAAAGTGCCATAAGATTCAATTGGGTTTTGAGTTGCAAGCACCATGAATGGATCATTTAACTTTCTTGTTTCTCCATCCACTGTTATTTGTTTTTCTTCCATTGCTTCTAAAAGGCTTGATTGTGTTCTTGGAGTTGCTCTGTTTATTTCATCAGCTAATATAATATTTGAAAAAAGCGGACCTTTTCTAAACTCAAATTCCCCTGTTTTTTGATTATAAAAATTAATACCTGTAAGATCCGATGGAAGTAAATCAGGGGTAAACTGAATTCTTTTAAAATCGCATCCTAAAGTTTTTGAAAAGGCTTTTATAAGCATGGTTTTTCCCATTCCAGGTATATCATCCAAAAGGACATGTCCACCACAAATAAAGCAAACTGTAACAAGTTCTATAACCTCGTCTTTCCCAACAATAACTTTTGAAACATTATCTATTATTTTTCCTCTAATTTCCTGAAACTTCAATGTGTCCATAGCAATCCCTCCTTAGTGCCAGGCACGTGGCATGTGGCAAATACTTACTTTAAGTATAATCTTATTGTTTAATATATAAAAGATAAATAAACTGCAATTTGCAATTTAAAATCATTAATGAACAAATTATAACGGAGGTAGGGAACGGTCTTGACCGTTCCGTTGATGAACGAGCAAAATCTAGGAGAGCAAAGCGGTGCCAACACCCAGTAACAATTTCATTCTGTAGCATTTGCAGAACGATCAGAGTTTAGGGGGCGGAACGGTCAAGACCATTCCCTACAGCTTGTCTGACATTTTTCACCTTAAGCCTTCTTTGTTTCTTATCGCAGCGGTGTATTAAATCTAAATAAAAAATAATAGGTAGGTAACATATAATTCTATGCTGCCTACCTAATTAACATATTTAGACCAATAGACTTTTCCTATAATATTATTTTCTCAATCCCAATATCAACATGATTAATAAGCTCAATTTCATACGGTTTCATAACTGTCCCATTCTCATCATAAAGTATTCTAACCTTAGGTCTATCTGGAAAACCTTTAGTATGTTCAACCACAAACCCCTCAAGGCCATTTGACAATTTAACACAGGCTCCAAGTGGATATAAAGAAAAATTATCTTTAAACACCTGAACAAGATCCGTATCAAAATAAGTTTCACATCCGCCCAAGATAAATTCATAGGCTTCATTAGCAGCAAAGCCTTTTCTATAAACCCTGTCACTTACAATTGCATCATAAACATCGCTTATACAGGCTATCTTAGCATATTTTGAAATCTTATCTCCTTTTAATCCATAGGGATATCCTGTGCCATCTACCTTCTCATGATGTTCAAGAACAACATCTTTTGATA
Source organism: Clostridiaceae bacterium UBA4839 (assembly GCA_002400085.1). Lineage (GTDB taxonomy): Bacteria > Bacillota > Clostridia > Clostridiales > Caloramatoraceae > UBA4839. Next base: position 14,766 of record DHEX01000128.1, read on the forward strand.
TTTCATTGATTTCACCAACATCCCTAAGCATATTATATCCATCTATAGGATGCTGTTTTATAACCTTAAATTCATAATCAGTAAGCCTTCCTTTTTTATTTAAAACTTCAATTGGGATTTTCATTTTCCCTATGTCGTGTAAAAGGGCACCTGTTCCAAGATCAATTAACATATTTCTGGAATAATCCATTTGAACTCCATAGAAAAGTGCTAAAACGCAAGTGTTAAGGCTGTGAACATATGTATAATTGTCATAAGTCTTTAACTCCAATAAATAGCTAAAGTTTATTTCCTTATTATCAATCAAATATTCAACCATTTCTCTTACTGCAGCAAGAGTGCTGTTAACTTTTGCCTTATCATTATAGTCAAGTCTGGAAAAAACTTTAGAAAGTGATTTAACTGCATCACTTTTTATCGCTACAAATTGCGGATCCTGAGGTTTTATATCATCTAAGTTCGGATCCATTATATAAAGAGTATTTACACCCATATTTTCAAGCCTTGAAATATACTTTTCTGTTAATGCTACACCTTCTTTAAGAATAAGGCATCCATCTTTCCCAAAAATACTTTGACCTAATATGTCGCCAGATTTTGCCCTTCTTATGCCAATAAGTCTCATAATACACCTCTATTTTCCCATAGTTAATAAATTGCTACAATAATATTCTAAATGTTTCAAACAAATTTTTCAACTTTTTTGATATATAATTACAAATTAATAATTTAAAATCATTAATTTGTAAACTATAGCGGAGATAAGAAAAATATACATTATTTTATTGCAGTTTTAATTCTATTTAATCCTTCTTCCAATAAACTTCTTGGGCATGCTATATTAAGCCTCATAAATCCCTCACCTTTACTTCCAAAGTTTATCCCATTATTCATTCCCACTTTTGCTTTATCAACCATTAAATCATTAAGTTTTTTCCCATCCTTCTCAATTTTTCTAAAATCAAGCCACATGAGATAAGTTCCCTCAGGCTTTGAAACTTTCACTTCAGGCATTTCATTTTGTATAAAATTTAGGACAAAATCTCTATTTGCCTCTAAATAAATAAGAAGCTCATTTAACCATTCTTCTCCATAGGTATAGCATGCTTCTAATGCTGTTAAACCAAATACATTAGAAGATCCAATGTGTATGGCATCCAATTGTTTATTGAACTTATTCCTAATATTTTCATTCGGGATTATAATTGCTGAACAGGATAAGCCAGCAACATTAAAGGTTTTGCTTGGTGCTGTGCATGTGATGGAGTTTTGAGCAACTTTTTCATTCAAGGAAGCAATTGGAATGTGCCTAAAACCTTTGTAAACAATATCTGAATGAATTTCATCGCACACAAGCAGTATATTATTTTTTATACATATTTCACATAATCTATTTAGTTCCTCTTTACTCCACACTCTTCCAACTGGATTGTGAGGGCTGCATAAAATAAACATTTTTACTTTATCATTAATTTTCTTTTCGAGATCATCAAAATCCATGTAGTAATGCCCATTCTCTTCTTTTAAAGGATTTTCAACAATTTTTCTTCCGTTATCACGAATTACTGAATAAAAAGGCGGATAAACCGGAGTTTGAATTATTATACTGTCAGAAGGTTCTGTAAAAGCAAGTACTGCCGTACTTAAGGCAGAAACTACTCCTGGTGTAAAGGTAAGCCACCCTTTATCAATATTTAAGCCATGCCTTTTACTCTCCCAGCTTATAATTGATTCATAAAAAGATTGACTCCTATATGTATATCCGTAAATCCCATGCTGAGCCCTTTTTACAATTGCCTCTTTAACTTCCTTTGGTACTTCAAAATCCATATCAGCTACCCAAAGTGGCAAAATATCCTCTCTCCCAAATACTTCTTTTAAATTATCCCACTTGGCACAACCCGTACCTTTTCTGTCAATAATCTTATCAAAATCATATTTCATAATCAGTTTCCCTCCTTCATTTCATAAGTATATATTAGCATTATTTTATGTAAATTACATATCTGCAATTTAAAATCAATAATGAACAAATTGCAGCGAAGATAAGAAAAATATATGGATTAAAGTAGTATGGGACGGTCTTGACCGTCACGCTGTACATTGATCAGGATTTGGGGAGTAGAACGGTCAAGACCGCTCCCTACAGCAGCGGTGGATTAAATCTAAACTATGAATTGAAGTTACACATAATTTCATAGGCATTA
>DHEX01000016.1:0-1091 GCA_002400085.1 Clostridiaceae bacterium UBA4839
TGATAAAAAATCCTTATCCTATGCAAATTCAATAGATGATAAAAAATCAGATTCTTATGCAGAAAGCAAATTAAATATAACTAAGGATGATCTTAAAAAAATGGTAGATGAAAATGAGGGAAATAAAGAAGCTCCTCCAGATGAAGCTAGAGATAATAATGACAAGCCGAGGGACACTAAAGTAGCGGCAAATAGTGCAAAGAGAGATTATAAAAGCATATTTAATGGGGATGTATTTGTTGGGGATTCTATTTCAGATGGGTTAGCTTATTATGATCTTATTGATAGTTCAAATGTAATAGCAAAGCTTGGCTTTACCCTTCTTAAAGCAGAAAATGAAGTGGATAAAATAGCTTCGCTTAAACCCAAAAATATTTATATACTCTTTGGGGCAAATGACATGGATGCAAAATTAAGTAGCGAAATGTTTACTCAAAGGTATGAAAAATTTATAAAGAATATTAAAGCAAAGTCACCAAATTCAAAAATATATATTCAGTCTATACTGCCTGTTTCCGATAAAGCAGTTAAAAGCAAGCCATATCTTAACAGTGCCCGTATAAATGAATTTAATAATGCTCTTAAGAAAATGGCAAAGAAAGAAGATATTAATTATGTAAATGTTGCTTCTGTACTTAAAGATGCTAACGTGGATTTGCATGAGGGAGATGGCATACATTTTAAGTATCAGTTTTATATATTATGGCTTAATTACTTGGCAGATAACACTAAATAATGAAGGGGAGTTTTAAAATGAAAAAAGGATCAAGCAAAGTAATTGCTACTATTATGATTTTAGTTTTAGTTGTTTCAGGAATTCTTACACTTACAAGTTGTTCATCAAAACAGCAAAAATCGAAGGAATTATCTGTTAAGGAAATTAATGAAAAAATAAAAAGTACTGTAGATTTATCAGGACTCAAAGAAGGGGACAGTGAAAAGCTGAATAAGCTTTATGGTATAAATCAGGATGAAGTAGAGGATTTTGTTCTCTATACTGCTGCTTCAAACATTAAGGCTGATGAGATATTAATTTTAAAGGTCAAGGATGAAAAAAACATAGATAGCATAAAAGGAAAAATTACAGCAAG
>DHEX01000016.1:1161-3740 GCA_002400085.1 Clostridiaceae bacterium UBA4839
CGGGAAAATACTTTAATTTTGTAATGCTGCGGAGGTGGACAGTAGTTGGTATTTAGCAGTTTAGTATTTATTTTTGCGTTTTTACCGTTAACAATTCTTATATATTATATATCCCCAAAACATTTAAGAAACCTTGTTTTACTTATAGCAAGTCTTATATTTTATGCATGGGGAGAACCTTTGTATATACTTCTAATGATTTTTACCACAGTTTTTGATTACACCTGTGGGCTTCTTATAGAAAAATACAAGGGGAAAAAGCGGACATCTAAAGGGATTTTTATAGTTTCTATAATTGTAAACTTAGGTATGTTGGGTTTTTTCAAATATTCTGGCTTTATCGTGGAGAATATAAATAAGATTTTTAATTTGAGTTTAAATTCACATAATCTTCCTTTACCCTTAGGTATATCCTTTTACACTTTTCAAACTATGTCTTATGTAATAGATGTATATCTTGATAAAGTCCCTGTTCAAAAGAACATTATATCATTTGGAACTTATGTAACTATGTTTCCACAGCTTGTAGCAGGACCTATTGTAAGATACAGCGATGTATGTAATGAGATAGATAACAGAAATGAAAGCATTTATTTGTTTGGAGAAGGGGCAGAGCTTTTTATAATAGGCCTGGCTAAAAAAGTGCTCCTTGCAAATAATATTGGTGCTCTCTGGAAGACAATTAAAGCAACACCTATAGACAAGCTTTCAACTTTGTCTGCCTGGATTGGAATTATTGCATTTACATTTCAAATATATTTTGATTTTAGCGGATACTCAGATATGGCATTAGGTCTTGGGAAGATGTTTGGATTTCATTTTCCTGAAAACTTTAACTACCCATATATATCAAAAAGTGTAACAGAATTTTGGAGAAGATGGCACATTTCCCTTGGTGCATGGTTCAGGGAATATGTATATATTCCTCTTGGAGGAAACAGAGAGGGAAGACTTAAACAGTATAGAAATATTTTTATAGTTTGGTTTCTAACAGGTCTTTGGCACGGAGCAAGTTGGAACTTTGTGCTATGGGGACTTTATTTTGGAGTTTTAGTTACATTAGAAAAAATATTTTTATTAAAATGGTTAGATAAAAAACCTAAATTTATAGGGCATATATACACACTAATTGTTGTAATAGTAGGCTGGGTAATATTTGAATTTCAGGATGTATCCCAAGTAACACTATTTATAAGGACAATGTTTGGCTTTGGGGGCAATCCTGCTTATGATAGCAATTCAATATATTATCTTTATACAAATGCTTTGCCTTTTATAATTCTTGCAATTTGTTCTACACCGCTTATTAAGAATATAGTTTCTAAAATAGAAATGAAGCAAAAAGCAGGATTTTCTATTGCTATGCCGGTTATTTATATGGTTATTATGTTTGTTTGTACAGCATATCTTGTAAATGAAAGTTACAACCCATTTTTATATTTTAGATTCTGATTAACATTTTAAATTTTGCTTGCTAACTGAGATATATAGAAAGGGGTGTTTGTTTGAATAGATGTAAAAAATTATCAAGGCGATGCCTTGGGATTATGTTCATATTATATATTGGAATTATGATTGCTTTAAATATAATAACGCCTGACAGAGTATTTTCAGATTCAGAAAATAGAAATTTAGAGCAAAGGCCTAAATTTACTTTTGATAAGCTTATTCATGGGAAGTTTACTAAGGATTATGAAAAGTATGTTGCAGATCAATTTACCATGAGGGATTTTTTCATAGGAGTAAAATCTGATGTGGAAAGGGTTACAGGTAAAAAAGAAAATAACGGGGTTTATATAGGAAGCGATGGATATTTAATGCAGAAATTTAATATGCCTGAGGAAAAGAAGATAAAAGAGAAAATGAGCGGGATTAACTCCTTTTCTGCCTCGATTCCTAAAACTAATAAGTATTTTATGCTGGTTCCAGGCTCAGTTGAAATATTAAGCGGTAAGCTTCCATCTTTTGCTCCATGCGATGATGAGCGTTTATATTTGGATAAAGTAAAAGGTTATCTTGACAAAGATATAAATTTTGTTGATGTATATGATACTTTAAACTGTAAAAAGGACGAATATATATTTTACAAAACTGATCACCACTGGACATCAAAAGGAGCCTATTACGCTTATAACAAGCTGTGCACTGATATGAATATAAAGCCTCATGATGAAAGCTATTTTGATATAAAAAAGGTCACAGATGAATTTTATGGTTCCCTTTATTCAAAGGGGGGCTTTAGGCATATAAACCCTGACAGCATTGAGCTTTACATTCCAAAAGCTGATGAAGAATGTAAAGTTGACTATGTTGATGAAAATAGGACATTAAATTCTATTTATGACATGGATTGCTTAAATAAAAAGGATAAGTACACAGTATTTTTAGGCGGAAATCACTCATTAGTTAAAATAACTTCCAATGCTTCAAACAAGAAGAAGCTTCTTGTTGTTAAGGACTCCTATGCTAACTCATTTATACCTTTTTTAACAGGACACTACAGTGAAATATATGTTGTGGATTTAAGATATTATAACGAGGATTTAAAGGATTTGGTAAATAAAAATAAAATAAATGAT